>JAODNF010000436.1 GCA_025464915.1 Frankiales bacterium
GGCGGGACGGCTCGCGGTGGCAGGCCGCGCGGCGGGCCGGGTCGCCGCGGCGCGGCGGGGGGTCTTCTTGAGCTCGCTCGGGCCCTCGCTGGTGCCGATGACCAGGCCGCCCTCGGTCAGGCGGCGCAGCACGGCGCGGGCCTGGTCGGGGCCGATGCCGGCCTGCTCGAACGTGGTGCGCAGCTGGGTGAGGGACATCTGTCCCTCCGCGGCGGCACGCTGGACCAACGCCTCGACCACGACATCGTTGTCGGCGGGGCGGGCAGCGGTGGGCATGACGAGCTCTCCTCAGGGTTGAGCGGTGCTGGGTGCGGTGGGTCGAGCGGCGGGACGAGTACGCTGGGATGCGCGCTCGCTCGACTGGTCGTGACCGGGGCTCTGCGCACGCGTGCTAGAACCCGCTTGGAAGAACGATCTCAGGCTTCCGTGTGTTCCGAAAGTTACTGGCGGGTGAACTCACTCACAGGCCTCTCGCCGAGGTGACGTCTCAGGCCCACCCAAGCTGGTGCAAACGGTCCTCCTCGAGGCCGACGTGGTGCCCGAACTCGTGCATGACGGTGACCGCGATCTCGTGCACCAGGTCGTCGGCGTCCTGGGCGTGCAGGCACAGCGGGATCCGATACAGGCTGATCCGGTCCGGCAGGGCACCGGAGTAGTGCGAGCGCTCGGTGAGCGGGACGCCTTCGTAGAGGCCGAGCGTGTCCGGGTCACCCTCGCGCTCGTCCTCCACGACGACCACCACGTTGTTGAACCCGAACCCGTCCGGCAGCCCGTCGAGGGCGTCGGCAACGAGCTCCTCGAACTCGTCGGGGCGCAGGATCTGCACTAGTCCTCGAGGTAGTCGCGCAGCTTCTGCGACCGGCTGGGGTGCCGCAGCTTGGACAGCGTCTTGGACTCGATCTGCCGGATCCGCACGCGCGTCAGCCCGAACTCGCGACCGATCTCGTCGAGCGTGTGCTGCTGGCCGTCCCGCAGGCCGAACCGCATCTTCACGACCGCTGCCTCGCGCTCGGTGAGCGTGGTGAGGACGTCGTGCAGCTGCTCCTGCATGAGGGTGAAGCTGACGACGTCGACCGCCACGGGGGCGTCGGCGTCCTCGATGAAGTCGCCCAGGCTGCTGTCCTGCTCGTCCCCGACGACGGCCTGCAGGCTGATCGGCTCCCGGGCATAGCCCTGGATCTCGATGACCCGGTCGACGGTCAGGTCGAGCTCGGCGGCGATCTCCTCCGGCGTGGCCTCGCGGCCGTGCGTCATGAGGACCTCGCGCTGGAAGCGGCTGATCTTGTTGATCTGCTCGACCATGTGCACCGGCACGCGGATGGTGCGCGCCTGGTCGGCCATGGCCCGGGTGATCGCCTGCCGGATCCACCAGGTGGCGTACGTCGAGAACTTGAAGCCCTTGGTGTAGTCGAACTTCTCGACGGCGCGGATCAGGCCGAGGTTGCCCTCCTGGATGAGGTCCAGGAAGAGCATCCCGCGCCCGAGGTACCGCTTCGCGATGCTGACGACCAGGCGCAGGTTGGCCTCGAGCAGGTGCTGCTTGGCCTTCTCCCCGTCCTTGACCAGCCACTCCAGGTCCCGCCGCAGGGAAGCCGACAGGCCCTTCTGCTGGAGCTTGTGGGTCGCGAACAGGCCGGCCTCGATCCGCTGGCTGAGGAGGACCTCCTGCTCGGCGGTGAGGAGCGGGGTCTTGCCGATCTCCTTCAGGTACGCGCGGACCAGGTCGGCACTGACGCTGGCCTCACCGCGTGGCTGCTCGTCGAGGTCGGGCTCGGCGGCGTCCTCGACCTCGTCGGTGATCTCTTCGGGGGGAGCGATCGTCATGTGAGGGGGCCCTTCTGCGGTGCTCGTACTACCTAGAACACCCGAGTGCCCCCTCTGGTTCCCTCGGAACCTGGCACTTCCCTGAAAGTGCGCAGGTTCAGCGCCGTCGGGTCAGAGCAGTGAGCGCAGGACGTACTGCATGATCCCGCCGTGGCGGTAGTAGCCCTGCTCACCCGGGGTGTCGATGCGGACCGTGACCTCGAACTCCTTGTCGTCCGCCTTCACCGTCAGGGTGCGGGGGACGTCGCCACCGCCGGCCACGCCCTCGATGGTGAAGGTCTCGAACCCGGTCAGGCCGAGGGACTCGGCGGTGTCGCCGGCGTTGTACTGCAGCGGCAGCACCCCCATGCCGATCAGGTTCGACCGGTGGATGCGCTCGTAGGACTCGGCGATGACGGCCCGGACGCCCAGCAGCGCGGTGCCCTTGGCGGCCCAGTCACGGGACGAGCCGGAGCCGTACTCCTTGCCGGCGAGGATCATCAGCGGCGTGCCCTCGGCCTTGTAGGCGACGGACGCGTCGTAGATGCTCGTCTCGGAGCCGTCCTTGACCGTGACGCCGCCCTCTGTGCCGGGGGCCAGCTGGTTGCGCAGCCGGATGTTGGCGAAGGTCCCGCGGATCATGACCTCGTGGTTGCCGCGGCGCGAGCCGTAGCTGTTGAAGTCCTTGGCGTCGACGCCGTTCTCCTGCAGGTAGCGGCCGGCGGGGGAGTCCTTCTTGATCGAGCCGGCGGGGGAGATGTGGTCGGTCGTGACCGAGTCGCCCAGCATCGCGAGCACGCGAGCGCTGGTGATGTCGGTGAGCGGCTTCGGGTCCTTCTCCATGCCGTCGAAGTACGGGGGCTTGCGGACGTAGGTCGAGGCCGGGTCCCACGTGAAGGACGAACCGGACGGGGCCGCGACAGCCTTCCAGCGGTCGTCACCGGCGAAGACGTCGACGTAGGAGTCGGCGTACATCTTCTCCGTGATCGCCTCGCCCACGACCCGCGCGACGTCGGCCGGTGTCGGCCAGATGTCCTTCAGGTAGACCGGCTGTCCGTCCGTGCCCGTCCCCAGCGGCTCGGTCGTGATGTCCATGTCCATCGTCCCCGCGAGCGCGTAGGCGACGACCAGCGGCGGGCTGGCCAGGTAGTTCATCTTGATGTCGGGGTTGATGCGACCCTCGAAGTTGCGGTTGCCGCTCAGCACGCTGACGACGGCCAGGTCGCCCTCGTTGACCGCGGCGGACACCTCGGTCGGGAGCGGACCGGAGTTGCCGATGCAGGTCGTGCAGCCGTAGCCGACGGTCTGGAACCCGAGCTTGTCGAGGTAGGGGTTGAGGCCGGCCTTCTCGTAGTAGTCGGTGACGACCTTGGAGCCGGGCGCGAGGGTGGTCTTGACCCACGGCTTCGACGACAGGCCCTTCTCGACCGCGGCCTTGGCGAGCAGGCCCGCGGCGACCATGACGTAGGGGTTGCTGGTGTTGGTGCACGACGTGATCGCGGCGATCGCGACGGCCCCGTGGTCCAGGGTGACCTTCTCGCCGTTTGCGAGGATGGCAGCGACAGGGTTGCTCGGCCGGTCGCCGATCGGGCCGACGTTGACGCTGACCGGCTGGTCGGAGGGCTTGCTCTCGCTCGGCGACGCCGGGTCGGAGGCGGGGAACGACTCGCGGCTCGCCTCGTCGATGCCACCGTCGGTCACGGCGCTGTGCCCGTTGCCGGTGCTCGCGTAGTCGCGCAGCGCTGTCCGGAAGCTGGCCTTGGCATCGGTCAGCGACACCCGGTCCTGCGGGCGCTTCGGGCCGGCCAGCGACGGGACGACCGTCGCGAGGTCGAGGGTGAGCGTCTCCGAGAACCGCGGCTCCGCCGAGGGGTCGTGCCAGAGCCCCTGCTCCTTGGCGTAGGCCTCGACCAGGGCGACCTGCTGCGGGCTGCGGCCGGTCAGGCGCAGGTAGGCGAGCGTCTCGTCGTCGATCGGGAAGATGGCGCAGGTCGAGCCGTACTCCGGGCTCATGTTGCCGATCGTGGCGCGGTCGGCCAGCGGCACGTTGGTGACACCGGGGCCGTAGAACTCGACGAACTTGCCGACGACGCCCTGCTTGCGCAGCAGCTCGGTGATCGTGAGGCACAGGTCGGTCGCGGTCGCGCCGGCCGGCAGCTCGCCGACGAGCTTGAAGCCGACCACGCGCGGGATGAGCATCGACACCGGCTGGCCGAGCATGGCCGCCTCGGCCTCGATGCCGCCGACGCCCCAGCCCAGGACCGCGAGGCCGTTGATCATGGTGGTGTGGGAGTCGGTGCCGACGACCGTGTCCGGGTAGGCCACGCCGTCGCGCTCGAAGACCACGCGGGCCAGCCGCTCGAGGTTGACCTGGTGCACGATGCCGGTGTTCGGCGGGACGACGGCGAAGTCGCGGAACGCGCCCTGGCCCCACTTCAGGAACTCGTAGCGCTCGCGGTTGCGCTCGTACTCCAGCGCGCCGTTGAGGCCGAGGGCGTCGGCGGAGCCGAAGAAGTCGGCGACGACGGAGTGGTCGATGACCATCTCCGCCGGCGCGAGCGGGTTGATCTTGTCCGGGTCGCCGCCGAGGGCCGCCATCGCCTCGCGCATGGTGGCGAGGTCGACGACGCACGGGACGCCGGTGAAGTCCTGCATGAGGACGCGGGCCGGCGTGAACTGGATCTCGGTGTCCGGCTCGGCGGCCGGGTCCCAGCCCGCCAGCGCGCGCACGTGGTCGGCAGTGATGTCTGCGCCGTCCTCGGTGCGCAGCAGGTTCTCGAGGAGCACCTTCAGGGAGAAGGGGAGGTCAGCCGCGCCCTCCACGGCACTGAGGCGGAAGACGTCGTAGGACTGCCCTCCGACCTCGAGGGTGCCCTTGGCGCCGAAGCTGTCGAGACTCATCGTGGTGCTCCTTGGTGTAGGTCTTCCGCAACGCTAGTGCGGCTGCGGACGGCTCCTTCGACGAGGTCGAGAACGCCGGGGAGGTGGTCGGTGGGCATGCCGGCCGCGAGGCCGGAGACGAGGCCGTCGAGGGCCAGTCGGAGGAAGTCGACGAGGATCGGGAGGGGTACGTCGTCGCGGACGATCCCGGCCTTGCGCTGGCGCTGGAGGCGCGCCGTCGTCGCGCCGGTGATGGCGGACTGGTGCTCCGCCCACTTCGCGGCGAAGTCGGGATCGGTGCGCAGCCGGCGCCGGACCTCGAGCTGGACCCCGAGCCAGCCCGCGTCCTTGTCGGACAGGTCGCGCATGACCTGCACCAGCCCCTGGGCCGCGACCGTCTCGGCCATGGCGGCAGCGTCGTCCTCGGCCAGGGCCAGGAACAGGGCTTCCTTGTCCCGGAAGTGGTGGAAGATCGCGCCCCGGCTCAGGCCGGTCTCGGCCTCGAGGACCTTGACCGTCGCGCCCTCGTAGCCGTGTCGCGCGAAGGCCCGGCGGGCGGCCTCGAGGATCTCGGCGCGCTTCGCGGCGAGCTGCTCGTCGGAGACCTTGGGCACAGACCCAGACTAGCAAACCGTACATACGTCTTGCAAGCGTGTACCGGGCCCAGGCGTACGGCGTCCGGGTCGTCACCCACGCCGTCGAGGACCCCGCCGCCGAGGCCCTGCTGATTGTCGTCGGCAACCAGGGCATGAGCGGGCTGCGCGGCAAGCTGGGGCGCCCGTTTCGCCGCCGCGGGCCGTTCTCCTGCCGTCAGGCGTCGCGGTCGGGGCGCACGGAGACCTTGCGCCCCTTGATGACGCTGGCACGCAGCGCCTTCACGACCGTGTCGAGGTCCTTCTCCGGCACCTCGACCAACGAGAAGCGCTCGGTGATCTCGATGCTGCCGATCTGCTTCCCGACCAGGTGCGTCTCGCCGGCGATGGCGCCGACCAGGTCCTTCGGGGCGACCTTCGCGGCACGGCCGGCGCCGATGTAGACCTTCGCCATGCCAGGTGCGGCGCCCTTGCGCTGCGGGGGACCCGTGCGCTGGTGGGCGCCACCGCGCGTTGTGGGACCGGCCGAGTAGGGCCGCGCGTCGTCGCGCTCGGGGCGGGGGGCGCGCACCGGCGCCGACGGGATCTCCTCCTCGTCGGTGCCGGCGTGCACGAGGGACAGCGCGGCCGCCGCGAGGTCGAGCGGGTCGTGGTCCTTGGCGAGGGAGGCGATGACCTTGCGCGCGTCGCTCAGGTCGGAGCCGAGCGCCTGGACCAGGGCGTCCTTGGTACGTCCGAAGCGGCTGGCACGCAGGTCCGCGACCGTCGGGATCGGCGCCATCGGGATCTTCGTCTTCGTGAGGTGCTCGATCGCCTCGATCATCCGGCGCTCGCGCGGCTCGACGAGCGTGATGGCGACGCCCTCGCGGCCGGCGCGGCCGACCCGGCCGATCCGGTGGACGTAGGTCTCCGGCGCGCTAGGGACGTTGTAGTTGACGACGTGCGTCAGGTGGTCGACGTCGAGGCCGCGGGCGGCGACGTCCGTGGCGACCAGCAGGTCCGCCGTCCCGCCGCGCAGCCGGTTCATCACCCGGTCGCGCTCGGCCTGCGTCATGCCACCGTGCAGAGCCTCGGCCCGGACGTCCTTGGCCTTGAGGGCCTCGGTGAGCGAGTCGACCTCCTCGCGGGTGCGGCAGAACACGATCGCGGCGGTCGGCTGCTGCACGCTGAGCACCCGGGCGAGGGTGGCCGCCTTGTTCTCGCGGAAGACCATGTGCGCCGTCTGCGTGACCTTCGGGGACTCGCCCGCGAGGACGTTCTCCTTCTCGATCTCGACGCGCACGGGGTCGTTGAGGTGCTTCTTGGCCATCCGCGCGATCTTCGGCGGCAGCGTCGCGCTGAACAGCACGGTCTGCCGGACGCTCGGCACCTGGTTCAGGATCGTCTCGAGCTCGTCGGCGAAGCCCATGTCGAGCATCTCGTCGGCCTCGTCGAGGACGACGGTCCGCAGGCCGTCGAGCTTCAGCGATCCGCGCTCGAGGTGGTCGACGACGCGTCCCGGCGTCCCCACGACGACGTCCACGCCACGCTGCAGCTGCTTGAGCTGGGGCGTGATCGGCGCGCCGCCGTAGACGGCGAGGACCCGGGCGCCGACCTTCTGGCCGTACTGCGAGACGGCGTTCGCGACCTGGTTCGCGAGCTCCCGCGTCGGGGCGAGGATGAGGGCCGACGGCTTCTTGCCGCGGTCGCCCTCCTCGAGCGCGTTCAGCACGGGAAGCGCGAACGCGGCCGTCTTGCCGGTGCCCGTCGCGGCCTGGCCGACCAGGTCGCGTCCGGTCAGCAGGGCGGGGATCGCCTCCGCCTGGATGGGGGTCGGTTCCTCGTACCCGAGGGCCGTCAGCGCGTCGAGGAGCTCCGGGCGCAGGCCGAGACCTGAGAAGTCAACAGTCTGCATGCACCCATTCTCGCAGGGATCACGCTCGGCCCGACTGCTGTCGGTGCACCGCGACCAGCGCTTCGGCGTGCCCGTGCCCCAGTCCCTGCTCGTCCTCGAGGAACGCGACCGCCTTTCATGTGAGCGGTCTCACCTCGTTCAGCGAGCAGGCCCACGGTGCCGCCCCGCAACGGCGGAGACATCGCGGCGCAACATGCGGTGCCTAGCGTGCCTGGCGTGACCGAGGCGACTGCGACCATCGAGACCCAGGCCGGCGGCCTGCACCGCGTGGAGCTGGCCGGGTCGTTCGGGCATCCCCACTGGCTGGCCTTCCTGTGCAGCGGCCTGTCGGCGAAGGGCGTGGCCGTGGTCTCCGGGAAGGCCTCGCGCCCCGAGCCGATGCGCTGGGAGGGGCACTTCCTGCTCGACGGGCAGGTGGACGGCCTCGACGTCATCGAGCTGGCAGGTCGCCGGTCGACGGTCAGGGACTCCGCGGCACCCGCGCTGTCGTCGTACTCGGTGGTCCGTCGCACCGACGGCGACCTCGAGCTGAAGGTGCAGGCGCCGGATGCCCTCGGCTTCCTCGGCCGGCTGCTGAGCCGGGTGTCGCTGCTGACGCTGCTGCCCGCGGGGCTCGAGATCGCGACGGTCAACGGGGGGATCGTGGACACCTTCGTGCTGTCCGGCATCGGGTCCGCGGCGCCGAGCGCGGAGGTCGTCGATGCCCTCGAGCAGATGCTCGCCGCGATGACCCCTCAGGGGTAGGGCCGGAGCGACGGTCGCGTCGCGAGCCAGGTAGGGGAGCTCGAGCTCGACCTGGCCGGACTGCTTGGAGTCCTTGGCCCAGAGCTCCCGCAGGTGCGGCAACGAACGACGCCGCCGTAGCCGGCGTCGCTGCTCGCACGCTCCTCGAGCAGCAGCTCGATGCGGTCGGTGCGATCATCGCCGCATGGGCTTCCACCTCGCCAACGACCCCGACGCCGACAAGGTCCTCGACGAGCACCCGTACGCGGTGCTGGTCGGGATGATGCTCGACCAGCAGTACGGGATGGAGCACGCGTTCCGAGGCGGCTACAAGGTCCTCAGCCGGATGGGCACGCTCGAGCCGGCTGCTCTCGCCGCGGCCGAGCCGGAGGCGTTCAAGACGCTCTGCAGCCAACCGCCCGCGATCCACCGGTTCCCGGGCTCGATGGCCGCGCGGCTGCAGGAGCTGTCAGCCCTGATCGAGACGAAGTACGACGGTGACGTGACCCGGCTCTGGACCGAGCCGACCACCGGCAAGGAGCTGTTCAAGCGGGTCCAGGAGCTGCCCGGGTTCGGAAAGCAGAAGGCGCAGATCTTCGTCGCGCTGCTGGCCAAGCAGCTCGGCATCCGGCCCGAGGGCTGGGAGGCCGTCGCGGGCGACTACGCCCTCGAGGGCTACCGCTCCGTCGCCGACGTCGTCGACGAGGCGAGCCTGCACAAGGTGCGTGACTTCAAGAAGGCGGCAAAGGCAGCGGCGAAAGCAGCCGACTAGGAGGACCATGCCGGCATGCCCTCCTGGTTCGCCGTGCGCTGCGTGTTCCGGACCGCCTGGTTGGGCGACGGTCCCCAGCCCGAGGAGCAGCTGTACGAGGAGCGCATCACGCTGTGGCAGGCGAGCTCGCCCGAGGAGGCCATCGCCCTCGCCGAGCAGGAGGCTGCCGAATGGCAGGCCGGCCAGGAGGCCCACCTCTACGAGCGGCAGTTCCGGCTGATGCAGACCAGCCGCGTCGCGCTGCCGATGCTGCAGAAGATCGCGCTGACCGGCGGCAACCTCACGGAGGAGGATCGCCAGGAGTGCTTCCACCTCGAGGGCGCCCTGCGTGACGAGATCCGTGGACGCCGCCTGCTCAACGACGCCGTCCGCGCCCAGATCATGATCCTTCGCCGTCGTGGGACGGCCGTCTCGCTGCTGGATGACGGGGGAGTCGACGAGC
>JAODNF010000210.1 GCA_025464915.1 Frankiales bacterium
TCCTCACCTTCGGAGAAGAACGAGTCGCTGATGGCGTAACTGCTCGCGACCTGGTGCGCGTTCGGTGTGGCGGCGGCGAGCAGCTGAAGCTTGGGGCTGCCCGTGACGTCCTTGCGGCGCAGCGGAAGGTCGCCGAAGACCTGGTCGAAGGTGCGGTTCTCGCGGACGATGTAGACCACGTGCGTGATCGGGCTGCTGCCGCCCACCACCGCGGGGACGGGCGAGTGCGCAGGTCGGGTGTCGAAGCCGGCCGCGTGCTGGATGTCCGCCCGGGCCTGGGCCGAGTAGGTCGCGAGCCGAGCGGAGGAGGGAACTGGGAAGCGGGTCAGCAGCCCGGGCATGTTCTCCGCGTCGTAGTAGACGCCGTCGGGCACGGAGG
The DNA here is from genome assembly GCA_025464915.1 of Frankiales bacterium. Taxonomy (GTDB): domain Bacteria; phylum Actinomycetota; class Actinomycetes; order Mycobacteriales; family SCTD01; genus RYN-111. Next base: position 380 of record JAODNF010000210.1, read on the forward strand.
CGCCGCTCGGCAGCGTCCCGCCGGGCTGCGGGAGGTAGCCGCCGATGCCGGGGACGTACCTGCTCCCCAGCCCCTTCGCCGCGAGCGCGTAGACCTTGCCGTCCTTCGGCCCGACGGCCACGGCGGTCGGGTACCAGCCGGTGGGGACGTACCCCTTCACGGCCCTGGTCGCGAGGTCGACGACCGCGACGGCGTCGTCTCCGGCCAGGGCGACGAACGCGGTCCTGCCGTCCTTGCTCACCGCGACGGCGTCGGGCGAGGACCCGAGCGTGGTCCGCGCGACGGCGGCGAGCGGGATGTCGGTCGGCGCGGTCGGGATTCCCGCGGCCAGAGGGATGACGGCGAGGTTGTCGCTGTCGGTCCCGGTGACGAGCAGCGTCGACCCGTCCGGTGTCACGGCCAGGCCGGTCGGGTGGTTCAGCCCGAGGATCGGGTACGGCACGGCGACCGCAGGTCCCACGGCCACGGGCAACGCGGTGGTGAGCGGTCCGGCGGCGATCAGCGCGGCGATGTCGACGACGTAGACCGTGCCGGTGCCCTGGGCGGTGACGTAGGCCTTGCTGCCGTCGGGGGAGACCGCGACGTCGTACAAATAGGCGACCGGGACGGGTCCGGGGATGCCTCCCGGCAGGAGGGCCTGGGCCTTGAGCAGCGGAGCCTTGCCACCCGCCACGTCGAACGCCTCGATCGTCGAGTCGTAGAGGTCGACGACCAGAAGCGTCCTGCCGTCGGGCGTCAGTCGCACGCCCTGGGGGTAGCCGGCGGCCGCGCCGACCACGGGCGGTCCGGGCACCGAGGCGGCCGGGCTCGGGAACATCACCGTGTGAGCGAGGGTCAGCTTCGCGCCGCTCACGGCGAAGTCGTAGACGGCGCTCAGCCCGCCGCCGGTCGCGTAGAGGTGCGTGCCGTCGGGGGAGAACGTCACCCCGATGCCGAAGCAGTTGTAGCCCTGGTTGCAGGTGCTGTGGGCCCCGTCGCGCCTGGTCGGCACCGCGACGACCTGGACGGTCTTGCCAGTGGCGAGGTCGACGACGTCGAGGCCCTCGTCCGGGGCCGTGACGCGCGGGTCGCCCTTCTGGTCGTTGCGGACCCCGGGGCACTCGACGGCGTGCGCGCCGGCGTGCTGGTTGCAGAAGGTGCCGTTGGTGTGCGGGGCGCCGTAGCCGCGACCGTTGAGGCTCGTCACGGCGAGTCGACCGTTCGGGCTCAGGGCGAGCCCGACGGGGAAGTCGCCGAGGTCCCACCGGTCGCCGGCGGGGGTGACCAGCCGGCCGCTCGGCAGGACGACGCCGCCTGCGGGCCGGTCGGCCCGTGTGGGCGGTGACGCGTCCGCCGGAGCGATGAACGAGGCGAGGACGAAGGCGGTCCCGAGCAGGGCTGAGACGCGGCGGAGGGGGGCTCTCACACCCGCACCGTAGAACGGTTGCGTGGACGGCAGGTGAACCGCATAGCCTCCGGTCCGTGGCGGTGGAGGCACGGGGTCTGCGCAAGGCGTTCGGGGACGTGACCGCGCTCGACGGCCTGGACCTCGTGGTGGCCGCCGGCAGCGTTCACGGGCTGCTCGGTCCCAACGGTGCCGGCAAGACGACGCTGCTGCGCGTCCTGCTCGGCCTGGTCTCCCTCGACGAGGGCAGGTGCGAGGTGGACGGCACCGTCGGGGGCTTCGTCGAGGCGCCCGGCTCGTGGCCCTACCTGACCGGGCGGCAGAACCTCCAGGTGCTCTCCGCCATGGACGACGACCCGGGCGACGTCGGCGAGGTGCTCGACCGCGTGGGGCTGGCGGACCGGGCCGACACCAAGGTCGGCGGCTGGTCGCTGGGGATGCGCCAACGGCTGGGGATCGCGGCGGGCCTGCTGCGCCGCCCGCAGCTCCTCGTCCTGGACGAGCCCGCGAACGGCCTCGACCCGCTCGGTGCCAGGCAGCTGCGGGACCTGATCCGCGTCCTCGCCTCCCAGGGCCTCACGGTGCTGCTCTGCAGCCACGACCTCACCGAGGTCGATGCCGTCTGCTCCGACGTCACCGTCGTGTCGCGGGGTAGGGACGTCTGGCGCGGACCGGTTTCGCAGCTGAAGGCCAGGCCCGGCAGGTGCCTGCTGACGACGAGCGACGACGCACGAGCGCGGTTGCTCGCGCCGGTGCCGCTCGACGACACCGAGGTGGGCCTGTCGTTCGTCGCGGACACCGCAGCCGTCGACCGCTTCGTGCTCGCCCTGGCGAACGAGGGAGTCGCCGTGCGGACGCTGGAGCGCGAGGCACTGCCCCTCGAGCAGGCGCTGGTGGAGCTGGTCTCGTGACGCTGCTGCGCCTCGAGCTGCTTCGGCTGCGCGCCCAGCCCCGGGTCCGGGTGGCGTTCGCCATCTGCCTGTTGGGGCCGCCGCTGCTGGGGCTGGTGCTGAGCGCGCAGGCAGGGCTGCCCAGGGACACCCTGTTCGGGCGGCACGTGAAGGAGTCCGGCCTCGCGCTTCCCCTGCTGGTGCTGGGGTTCGCGGGCACCTGGGCCCTCCCGCTGGTCACGAGCATCGTCGCCGGAGACATCTTCGCGACCGAGGACGGGCACGGCACCTGGCAGTCGCTGCTGACGCGCTCGCGCACCCGTGCTGAGGTGTTCACGGCCAAGCTCCAAGCGGCGGTGCTCGCCTCCCTTACGCTGCTGGCGGTCACCGCCGGGAGCAGTCTCGTCGCGGGGCTCGCGCTCGCCGGTGACCAGCCGCTGACCGGGCTCTCCGGCACCCAGATCGGCGCCGGTCGCGCGACCGGCCTGGTGCTGCTCAGCTGGGCTTCGGAGCTCGTCCCGCTGCTCGGGTTCACCGCCCTTGCCGTGCTGCTGTCGATCGCGACCCGCAGCAGCCTCGCCGGCGTGGGAGGGCCGCTGCTCATCGGCCTGCTCATGCAGCTGCTGTCGCTGCTCGGGGCTCTCGGATCAGCGGCGAACGCGCTGCTGACGACGCCTTTCGCGGCCTGGCACGGACTGGTCCGCGACGACCCCTACTACGGGCCGCTCTGGCAGGGCGCCCTCGTCAGCCTGGTCTGGGTCGTCGGCTGCCTGGTGCCCGCCCGGCGGATCCTGCTGGCCCGGGACATCACGTGAAGCGGCTGCTGCTCCTGGTACCGCTCCTGCTCGCGGGGTGCGGTACGCCACTGACACCAAGCCGGGTCGCACCGTCCTTCCGCGAGGTCTTCGTCGGCCTCTACGCGCAGCAGCAGCAGCTCCTCAGGCGCGAGGCGGTCGGGAAGGTCGACCCCTTGGCCGCGTGCCGCCGCACGGGGACCGACGCCGACGGGCCAGGGGAGGACTGGGTCTGCAGCGTGCAGTACGTCGACCTGGGTACGTCGAGCGCGCAGGTCTTCGAGCTGCAGGTGAAGCCCGATGGCTGCTGGAAGGCGACCGGTCCGCCCGCCACCCAGCCCGCCCAGCTGGTCGACCCGGTCTCGAGCAGGCCGCGCACGAACCCGCTCTCCGAGTTCGACGGCTGCCTCGACACGGGCTGGTGACGGCCGTGGGAGTGCTGGCCTGAGGCCTCAGACGTTGGAGGCGATCGCGGTGCTCCAGGGCGCCCAGTCGACCACGACGTCCTCGGCCCGCACCCACGAGACCTGGCCGTCGACGAGGACCATCGACTGGTCCCTCCACCGGGCCAGCAGCAGCGCCTGGACGGCGCCGTCGAGGCTCACGTGCTGCGGTGGCTGGACCAGCTCGTAGGGGTCCGGGTGCTCGTGCATGCCCTCACTGTGCGCGCGCCAGGTGTCCCCTGTGTGTCCTCACGCCGACGTTGCTGTGACGTCGTACCGCGACAGGTAGCCGGCGAAGCGCTCCCGCAACGAAGCGGCGCTGACGCCGAAGTCCGCGAGGTCGTAGGTGTGCCTCCCGAAGCGTCCCTGCGGCGTCGACGCGAGGTGCGCCTGCATGCCTGCCTCGCCGTGGTCCGACAGGTCCTCGCCGAGGAAGCCGTAGAGGGCCCGCACGGTGCCCACCGGATCGCCGAGCAGGTCGAGGTAGCGGATGTCGTGGACCGGGACCGACGGGTGCGCGTCCCGGAACGCGTCGACCCGATCGGTGCAGGCCACCAGGATGTCGGTCCAGCGCTCGGCGATGTAGGCGCGGTGGTCGGCGTCGCTGAAGGTCCCGGACAGCGACGCGACGAGGCTGAACGCCGACGCGGCCACCTCGACCGGGTCTCGATGCAGGTAGACGAGGCGGGCGTCCGGGTAGACCGCGGTGAGCGCCTCCAGGGCCAGGGCGTGGTGCGGGGTCTTGAGCGTCCACCGCCCACGTACCCCGCCCGACTGCAGCACCTGGAGGGTCCGCTTGTGGTGCTCGTAGGCCGACACCGAGTCGGCCTGCAGCAGCCAGGAGCCGTACGACGGGACGTTGGCGACGCTCTCCCAGACCAGTGCCTTGAAGTCTGCGCCGAGCACCGTGATGCACTCGGTCGGCCCTTCGGGTTCCTCGTGGTGGATCGCCTTGAAGCCCGGGTTGAGGCCGTCGAGCATCGACTGCGCGAGCCGGTTCAGCTCCACCCGCTCGCCGGAGCGGTGGTCTGCGGGTGTCGACGGGGGAGCGCTGTCGCCCGCCTCCCACGTCAGCAGCGCGCGGTTGCGAGGGTCCGCGTCGAGCAGGTTGCTGAGCAGCGTCGTGCCGGCCCGGAACAGGCCGATCACGAAGACGGGTGCCTCGATCAGCTCGTCGGCTGTGCCGAACCGGGCCGCGTGGTCGACGACCTTCAGACGGTTCGCGAGGGTGCCCACGACCTGGCCGGGTACGGCGAGGGCGCCGAGCTCGGACAGCTGGGCCTCCTCGTTGAGGCTGTCGACGAGGACGTCGAGACCCTCGCGGAACGCGTCGCCCCCGAAGTCGGAGAGGCCGGTCTGCTCGACGGCGGCCTCGATCAGGGCGGCGGAGGTGATCACCGGGTCACCTCGACGACGGTGCGCCCGGAGGTGCGACGGGCCGCGTGGTCGTCGAGCGCCGCCCCGACCTCGTCCAGGCCGATCACCCTCCCTACGACGGGACGGACCCCGGAGGCCAGCACGTCGAGCAGGTCGGCGTGCACCTGCTGCCCGACCGCCGACCCGAGCATGTTCAACCCGAACTGCTTCATCAGCTCGTTCGGCTCGGCGTAGGCGAGCATGACGCCGACGACGCTGAAGTTGCCCATCGACACCTTGCGCAGCGCGCGGCCGGTGAAGCCGCCGGTCGCGTCGTCGTTGAACCCGACCGGGAGGTAGCGGCCCTCGGCGGCGATGCAGGTCCAGAACGACTCGGTCCTGTCACCACCGACGAGGTCGACGATCACGTCGGCACCCCGACCGCCGGTCTGCGCCAGCACGGCGGCGAACAGGTCGTCGGACTCGGAGTCGATCGCGGCCGCGGCACCGAGGGACAGCACCAGCTTGCCCTTCTCCGGGCCGCCGGCGGAGCCGAGGACGTTCGCCCCCGCTGCCACCGCCAGCTGAACGAACGCGGTCCCGACCGCGGACGCGGCACCGAGCACCAGGACGGTCTCGCCCGCCTTGAGCGCCGCGCGCCGGTGTAGGGCGAGGTGTGCCACGTGGAAGGGCAGCAGGAAGGCGGCGGCCTCGACATCGGTGAGCACCTCAGGCGCGGCGAACAGGCCGGTCAGCGGCACGACGGCCTTGTCCGCCAGGCCGCCCATCGCCATGTTCGTGATGCCGACGACCCGCTGGCCCAGCCACTCGTCGGGGCCTTGCTCGACGACGCCGCAGACGTCCATGCCGAGCGTGAAGGGCGGCTGGGCCAGCACGGTCGCCACGCCGCCTCGGGCCCGGGCCACGTCGCTGAAGTTGAGCGAGGCTGTGCTCACCCGCACGAGCACACTGCCCTCCGGCACCTCCGGCTCGTCGACGTCGACGGTGCGGACCACCGCCCCCGGCTCGCCGTGCTCCGTCACCTGGGCTGCACGCATGCTCCACTCCATCCCACGAGGTGTTGGGAAACTACAACGCAACGTGGGGGTCGTACAGTGCCTGTCGTGACCACCGCCAGGGCCTCGACAGTCGACCGCACCACTGTCGTCCGCGTCGCCGCCGACCTCGCAGACCGCGACGGCTGGCACAGCCTCACGGTCTCCGACGTCGCCAAGGAGCTCGGACGCCACCCGAGCTCGCTCTACGGGCACGTCCCCAGTCTCGACGCGCTGCGCCAGGACATCGCCGTGCTCGCCATGGGCGAGCTCGCGGAGCGGGTCTGGCGCGCGGTGCTCGGCAAGGTGGGACCCGTTGCGCTGCAGGCGATCGCAGAGGAGTACCGCGACTACGCCGAGCGGTTCCCCGGTCGCACCGCCTCGCTGTCCGCGGCGGACCCCGGGACGCCCGGTTACGTCGAGCAGGCCGCGCGGATGCACGAGCCGGTGCGGGTCACGTTCCTGTCGTTCGGCCTCGACGACGAGCAGGCCGCGGTGGCCCACCGGGTCTTCGGCGCCACCATCGACGGCTTCGTGCGCACCGCGCCGGGGCAGGACATCACGCCGGCTGTCGACGTCTTCGTCGCCGCGCTCGCCACGGGGGCCTGGCCGCAGCCCTGAGTTGCGGGACCGTTGCCAGGTCCCACAGCCAGTTGTACGTTCCCCACACCCTGTTGGTCCGCCTTGGACCGGTTCGGGTCCCTTCGGGAGGACGCCCAGTGCCTGCTCGTGCCGTGCTCGGTGTGGTGGTGGCGGCAAGTCTGCTCGCCGCCTGCGGCAACCGGTCCGACGTCGCGGTGCGACAGCGCGCGGCCCAGGCCCAGCTCTACCGAGGTGACGGTGTGGCGTCGACCGCCGGGCCGCAGCAGCAGGGCGGCCCGATCACCGTCGGCCCCACCGGCGGACCCCAGGCCAGCGGCGGCCCGGGCAGCACGGGCGTCGTCCCGGGGGCACAGCTGCCGGCCGTCTCGGGCCCGTCGACGAGCTCGCAGGCTGCCCCGCCGCCCGCTGGTGGCAACGGCGGCGCCACCGACGTCGGCGTCACCGGCGACAGCGTCACGGTGGGCAACGTGAGCGACCTGTCCGGCCCGGTGCCGGGCATCTTCCAGGGCGCCGTGGTCGGGACGCAGGCCTACTTCGCCAAGGTCAACAGCGAAGGAGGCGCGTACGGGCGTCAGCTCAAGCTCGCGATCGGCGACGGACAGCTCGACTGCAGCCGCAACAAGGCGGTCACGGCTGACCTCGCCCCGCGGGTCTTCGCCTTCGTCGGCTCGTTCTCGCTCTACGACGACTGCGGCTCGGACGTCATCGGCGCCCGGCCGACGCTGCCCGACATCCACTCCGCGATCGGGACCAAGACCCAGAAGCTCAAGAACAACTTCAGCTTCGCGCCGATGGGGCGCGGCTGGCGCACCGGCCCGCTCGACTACTACAGCAAGACGTTCGGCACGAAGTGGCAGCACATCGGCGCCATCTACGCCAACGTCGGCGGCAGCCCGGCCATCTGGGCCGGTGTAAAGACGGCCATCGCCCACTCCGGCGGGAAGGTCGTCAGCGAGTACGGCTACGGCCCGGCGGACACCGACTTCACGTCGACCATCATCCGGATGCGCAACGACGGTGTGCAGATGATCTACAACACGGCCGTGGACGGCGCCTACGGTGCGCGCTTCGTCAACGCGGCCCGCGCGCAGTCGGTGCCCTGGCCGATCGTCTTCGGCGGAGGTGCGTACGACAAGACCTTCCTCGCACAGGCCGGCGCGAACGCCAACGGCGTCTGGAACGACGCCCAGTACACGCTGTTCTTCAACGCCTCCGACGCGGCGAGCATCCCGGCGGTCAAGGACTTCCAGTACTGGACCGACGCCGTCGGCAAGGACCAGACCAAGGACCTCTACGAGGTCTACGGCTGGGCGTCCGCGGCGCTCTACGTCCAGGCGCTCAGAGCAGCCGGTCCGCAGCTCACCAAGGCCAAGCTGCTGACGGCGCTGCACGCCATCAAGCGCTTCGACGCCGGCGGCCTGGTGGCTGCTGCCGACCCGGCCGACAAGAAGCCCGCGACCTGCTGGGTCCTCGCCAAGGTGGTGAACCAGGCCTACCAGCGCCTCGACTCGCCGGCCGGCTCCTTCCGCTGCGACGGCTCGTACTTCCCGTGACGACCTTCCTCGCCCTGACCACGCTGGGCATCGTCGTGGGCTGCATCTACGCCCTGACCGCGACCGGACTGGTCGTCACCTACACGACCTCGGGCATCTTCAACTTCGCCCACGGGGCCATCGGCATGGTGGGGGCGTTCTCCTACTGGCAGCTGTCGGTCGGATGGGGCTGGCCGACCTGGATCGCCCTGCCTGCAGTGCTCCTCGTCCAAGCGCCGCTGCTCGGAGCCGGGATCGAGGCGGTCGTCATCCGGCCGCTGAAGCGCTCCGCCGTTGACCTGACGCTCGTCGTCACGCTCGGCCTGCTGCTCTTCCTGCTCGGCGTCGCCAACCTGCTCTGGAAGCCGACGAAGACGCGGGTGCTGCCGGCGTTTCTGCACGATGCCTCACCGCTGCAGGTCGGGGCGCTGTCGATCAGCGCCAACCAGGTGCTGGTGGTGGTCGTCGCGATCACCGTCGCCCTCGGGCTGCGCCTGATGTTCCAGCGGACCCGCATCGGCATCGCGATGCGCGGCGTCGTCGACGACCCCGACCTGGCCGCGATGGCCGGCGCGTCACCGGTCCGTGTCCAGCAGCTGTCCTGGGCGCTCGGCGCCTCGCTCGCCGCCCTGGCCGGCATCCTGCTCGCGCCGCTGGTGACGCTCGACATCCTGACCCTGACGCTGCTGGTCATCAACGGCTACGCCGCCGCGCTGTTCGGTCGGCTCCGGTCCCTTCCTCTGACGGCGCTGGGTGCGATCGCCCTCGGACTGATCGTGTCCTACGCCCGGGGTTACCTGCCGACCGGCGGCGTCCTCGAGCAGCTCGAGCCGTCGCTGCCGATGCTGTTCCTGTTCGCACTGCTGGTCGCTGTGCCAGCCGCCCGGCTCAAGGCGGGCAGCAGGCAGGGGGCCTGGCGCCCCGGCGTCCCCGGACGGCGCCAGTCGGTCGTGGCGGCTACCGGGTTCGTCGTGGTCGTGGTCCTGTTGTCGCAGGTGCTGAGCAGCTCCAACGTGACCCTTGCCGGCCGGGGCATGGCGCTGGCCATCACGCTGCTCAGCCTGGTGCTGCTGACCGGCTGCAGCGGCCAGGTCTCCCTGTGCCACCTCACGTTCCTCGGCATCGGGGCCTACGCCATGGGGCGCTGGGGGCACGGGACGCTGACCGGGGTCCTGCTGGCCGTCGTGCTGTCGGCAGCCTCCGGCGCGGCAGTGGCACTGCTCGCCCGGCGCCTCACCGGTCTCTACCTCGCGCTGGCGACCTTCGC
>JAODNF010000213.1 GCA_025464915.1 Frankiales bacterium
CGCGGAGGCGCACACTCAGGGCATGCAGCGACGGCAGCGCTCTCGGACGGCAGCCGCGCGCTGGTCGCAGCTCACGGCGGCCGCCGCCCTGACCGGGTTCGTGCTCGCGGTGTACGCCGTGATCGTCCTCGGTGGCGGCGCCCTCATCGGGAGCACCACCTCGGCCAGCCTCCCGCTCTCGGTGCTGGCCACCGCGGTGGTGGCACTGGCCTTCGAACCGGTCCGACGGCGGTCGCAGACAGGGGCGGCGCGGCTGTTCCGGCGCAGCGGCTTCTCGCCGTACGAGGTCTTGAGTCACTTCAGCGACACGGTGACCGGCGGGTACGGGACGGAGGAGCCGCCCGAGCGGATGGCGAGGCTGCTGCTGGAGGGCACGGACGCGGAGTGGGCGCAGGTCTGGCTGATGGTGCAGGGGCAGCTGGTGCAGGCGGGGTCCTGGCCGCCGGGCACTCCCGACGGTGCCGCGCCCGTCCCCCACGCAGGTGCCCGGGACGGCAGCGCCCAGGGCCGGCGGGCACTGACCGTGCGCTACGGCGGGCAGGTCTACGGGGTCTTCCGGCTGCAGGAGCGGCCCGGGGTGCCGCTCTCGTCGGTCGAGGAGCGGTTGTTCACCGGCCTCGCGGCTCAGGCCGGGCTGGTGCTCCGACTGGCCGGGCTGCGTGCCGACCTCGCCGCCCGGCACGACGACCTGGCCCGCCGCACCTCGGAGCTTCGGTCCTCGCGCGAGCGCCTGATCGCCGCGCAGGACGACGAGCGCCGGCGGCTGGAGCGCGACATCCACGACGGGGCGCAGCAGCACCTCGTGGCCCTCGCGGTGAACCTGCGGCTCGTCGAAGTGGTGCTCGGGAAGGACCCGGAGCGGGCCCGCGGCCTGCTGGCAGCGCAGGCGGACGCCACGCGTGCGGCCATCGAGACGCTGTCCCGGCTGGCACGAGGCATGTACCCGTCCCACCTGTCCGACGAGGGCCTGGCCGCGGCGCTGCGTGCCGGCGTCGCGGCCGCACCCGTGCCAGTGTCGATCACGGGAGACTTCGGCGCGCGTTGGCCGGAGCACGTCGAGGCGGCCTTGTACTTCTTCGCGATGGAGGCCGTGCAGAACGCCGCGAAGCACGCCTCCGCGTCGAGCGTCCGCGTCGAGGTCTCGGACGGTCAGGTCACCGTGACCGACGACGGTGCCGGCTTCGTCGTCGACGAAACGCGCGGCTCCGGCCTGGCGAACATGCGAGACCGTCTCGATGCGGTCGGCGGCTCGATCCACCTCGACTCCGTGGTCGGGCGCGGCACCACGGTCACCGCGACGGTGCCGGCACTGGCGGGGGCGGCAACATGACGCGCGTCCGGATCGCCTGGGCCCTGGTGGTCCTCAGCGCCCTGTGCGCGACTGCCGACACGGTGCTCACCGCGGCGCACGGCTCGCTACTGTCGCGGGACACCTGGTTCGAGCACGGCTGGCCGATGATCAGCCTCGCGACGCTCGGCCTGTCGCTGATGGGTGCGCTCGTCGTTTCGCGCTATCCCCGGCAACCGCTCGGCTGGTTGCTCCTCGTGGCCGGTGTCTCGTCGGTCTCCATCTCGGCCGAGGCCTACGAGCGCTGGGCCTTCGAGAAGGGCGGCCACGGGCCGCCGGTCCTGGGACACGTCGCCGGCTGGCTCTCCGCCTTGGCCGGGGCACCCCTCGCCATGACCTGTGTGATCGTCATCTTTCTCATCGCGCCGGACGGCCGGCTGCTCTCACCCGCCTGGCGTTGGGTCGTGAGGAGCGCGGTCGGGGGCTACGCCCTCTACGCCGGCTCCGTGCTGTCGGTGTCGCCGCTGACGTTCGACGTGGACGCGAAGGACCCCGGACCCGTCCTCGTAGCGGTGACGGCCGTCGGCATCACGCTGATGATCCTCAGCCTGCTGGCGTCCGCGGTGGGCATCGCGGTGCGGCTGCACCGCTCCCAAGGAGAGGTACGGCGCCAGCTGCTGTGGATCGCGGTCTCGGCCGCTCTCCTAGCCGGCTCGTTCGCCTGGTTCCTCTTCGTGCAGCGTCTCGACAGCCAGCAGCAGAGCGACGTCTCGGAGGCCTTCCTCTACGCGGCGTACCTGTCGGTGCCGCTGTGCACCGCCGTCGCGGTGCTGCGGCACCGGCTCGTCGACATCGACGTCATCGTCAACCGGGCGCTGGTCCTGTTCCTCGCGACCGGGTTCGCAGCCGGCGCGTACGTTCTCGTCGTGGTGTCCCTCGGCTCCGCCGTCGGCGGGCAGGTCGAGTTCCTGCCGTCCCTGCTCGCGACGGCCCTGGTGGCGCTGGCCTTCCAGCCGCTGCGCCAGCGGGTGGTGCGCCTGGCGGACCGGCTCGCCTTCGGTGCTGCCGCTGAGCCGTACCTCGCGCTGGCCGACTTCAGCCGCCGCCTCGGGGAGAGCCCCGATCCGACACAGCTGCTACCTGCTGTCGCGGAGGCTGCGGCGTCCGCCGTCGGTGCTCGTCGGGTCGCCGTGGAGCTCGCGCTGCCGTTCGGAGCGATGCAGGCAGAGACGCGACCGTCCAAGAACGGGGCGCCCGCCCTCGAGATCCCGCTCGAGGACGAGGGGGAGGTGGTCGGCACGCTGACGGTGGAGATGCCGCCCGGCAGGGGGCTGCGGACCCGGGACACCGCCCTGCTGCACGACCTGGCCGCTCAGGCGTCCATCGCCTTCCGCAACGCCAGGCTGTCCGCGGAGTTGTCCCACCAGGTCGAGAAGCTCGACCAGCAGGCGCAGGCGCTGGAGGAGTCGCGGCGGCGCCTCATCAGCGCCGGGGACGCGGAGCGACGCAGGCTGGAGCGCGCCATCAGCCGCGAGGTGGCGCCCCACCTCGTGCAGGTGCCGGGCGACCTGGAGCAACTGGCCCACCACGACCTGCTGACCGCCGAGCTGGTGCGGCCCTACCTGGCCTCGGCCGAGCACGCGCTGGAGGCGCTGCGCGAGATCACCCGCGGCGTCTACCCGGCGCAGCTCGGCAGGGTCGGTCTCGAACCTGCGCTTCGCTCCCTGCTGGCGCGGACACCGCAGGCGCACCTGCACGTCGAGGGCGGCGGCCGGGTCGACGACCGGATCGAGGCGGCGGCCTACTTCTGCGTGGCCGAAGCCGTGCGGAACCTGGACGGGCAGCTCGAGGTGACACTGCGGCAGGACACCGAGGGGCTCGGGATCCGGATGGTGGCGCAGACCAGCGGCGGCCTCTCGGTCGCGCACATGCGGGACCGGGTCGAGGCGCTGGACGGCAGCGTGCTCGTCAGCAGCGCCGGTGCGGAGGCGACGATCGAGGTGCGGCTACCGCTGGCGGCGGTTCTCGTCACCCGGTAGCGGCACGCCACTCGTCCAGCAGTCGCTCCGGACCGAAGTCGCTCTTGGTGACGTAGGCGGCGGCGCCGCAGCCCACGAAGGAGTCGTCGGCATCGTAGGTCGAGAGCAGCAGGACGACCGGTGCGTTCGGCAACGAGCGCACGCGCCGGCTTGCCTCCAGCCCGTCGATGCCGGGCAGGTTCAGGTCCATGAGCACCAGGTCGGGTCGAAGCGCCGCGCACACATCGACGGACTCCTCACCGGAGGCTGCCTCCCCGATCACCTCGAAGCCGTCGGCAGCGTCCACGACGGCGGCCATCGCGGCACGGAACGGCGCCTGGTCGTCCACCACCAGGACCCGTACCCTCACCAACCGCCTCCCTCTTCACCTCTCATGGTGGTGGCCCATCGGCACGGTGAACAGGGGGTGGGCCGCCGTCAAGAGGTGCGGCTGGCCACCGGAAGCTTCACAGCCAAGCCGCACCCGCGGCACGATCACCACACCCAACGTGTCCGGGGAACCTGGTCAGGCTCCAAGCCTTGTCCGAGCACACACCGGCTTCACACGGTCCCGAGTGATGTCGAAGATGACCCTCCCCTGATCGTCAGGGACGAGAATGCGTCCCGGGGTCGCTCTGTAGGTCCGGCCGGCTCACGAGAGCCGGGTCACGCGCCGAGACCGGCGGCGCGGGCTCGGGCGATGGCCTCGTCCCGATCGACCGCGTTCAACTTGCTCAGGATGGTCGAGACCGTGTTCCGGACCGTCTTGGGCGACACGGTCAGGCGGCTGGCGATCCCTGCGTTGCCCACCCCAGAGGCGAGCAGGCTCAGCACTTGCTGCTCTCGACCGGTCAGCTCCGGGAACGGAATGGGGACCGCAGCGCTGCGTCCAGCGACAGTGTCGAGCAGCCGCCTCGCGACTCCGGCACCGAAGACGGCTTCGCCACGTGCAACGGCGGCGATGGCGGCCGTGATCTCGCTCTCCCCGACTCCCTTCAGCAGGTAGCCCGAGGCGCCTGCCCGTACGGCGGCGAACACGGACTCGTCGTCGTCGGACATGGTGAGCACGAGTACGGCGACGTCGGGGAGTAGGGCGCGGATGCGCCTGGTCGCCTCGACTCCGGAGATGCCGTCCATCTGCAGGTCCATCAACACCACGTCGGGCCGGCAGTCCTGCGCAAGGGCGATGGCCTGCGCGCCGTTGTCGGCTTCGCCGACGAGCTCGGCGCCGGCTACGGCGGCGACCGCCCCTCGCAGCCCGCTGCGAAAGACCGGGTGGTCATCCACGATCAGGACCCGCAGCGTCACAGCGGAAGCTCCGCGTGCACGTGACATCCGCTGGCCGTCTGACCGATCGTCAGCATGCCACCCAGCTCGGCGGCGCGTTCGCGCATCGAGGTGAGCCCGACACCGGCGGCCGCTTCCGCGTCGATGCCATGGCCGTCATCGCTGATGTCGACCAGGAGGCGGTTGCTTACGCAGCAAACGGTGACGTCGGCGGTGAAGGCGTCGGCGTGACGGACCACGTTCGTCAGTGCCTCGGTCACGATGCGGTAGGCCGCGACCTCGACGGCCGCCGTCAGCGTCGGCAGCTCGGCGGGGACGGTCACGGTCACCGCGACGGCGTCGGACAGCACGTCGCCGTACTGCCGTAGCGCCTCGACGAGGCCGAGCTGGTCGAGCACGGGCGGCCGCAGTCCGTGCACAAGACGTCGTACGTCCTTGACTGCCTCAGTGACCTCGTCACGGATGGTGGTTGCCAGTGCGTGTGCCTGCTCGTTGTCGAAGGTGAGCCGGCGGAGCGCGTCCAGCTGCAGCGTGATGCCCCCGAGGACCGGGCCGAGGTGGTCGTGCAGGTCACGACGGACCCGGCGGCGATCCTCCTCGAGGGACTGCACAAGGCGCTGCCTGGACTGCTGTGCGTCCTCCGCCAGCATGACTGCAGCTGCGGCGATGCCGGCGTGGTCGGCGACGTCGGCCAGCAGCTGGTCATCCAGGGAAGAGAACTGCTCACCGGGCGACCGGGCGGCCAAGAGCAGCTGCCCGACCGGCTGCCCGTGGTGCTGCAACGCGAGCACACGAGCCACCGGCTGCGGGGCGCCGAACGTCGCCGCCACGCCCTCGCGGCCCTCCAACGTGATAGCTGCGTAGGGAAGCCGCAGGGCCTGGGCGACGGCAGTGGCGACGGTCGGAAGCACTTCTCCCGGCGAGCTGGTCCGTGCCAGCCGAGCGTCCAGGTCCCGGAGAACTCCGTAAGGGTCGCCGCGGCGGCCGTACAGCAGCCGGTCCACCTTCGTCTGCACGAACTCCCGGAGGGGGCTGAGCGCGACCGCCGTCACGGCTGTGATCAGCACCGAGAGGGTGAGGCCGTCATCGGCTGGTATCGCGCTTCCGAGACCGACGACGCCCCCAGCGTAAAGGGCGAGCACCGCCATCGAGACCGCCACGTAGGTCAGCGTCCGCCGCAGGACCAGCTCGATATCGAAGAGCTGCGTGCGTAGCACCGCCAGCCCGGTGGCGACGGGCAGCGCCGAGATACCGACGGCCGCCAGGGCTGCGCCGACGGTCGCGGGCAGGGAGATGTCGAGCAGCGCCAGCAGCCCGTAGACGCTGACCAAGGCGATCAGGACGACGGCACCGAGTGCGAGGTGCGCCAAGGCCCGCCGCTCAGCCGATCCGGCCCGCCGCCATCGCACGACCAGCGTCGCGGTGCAGGCGACGGTGAGAAGCAGGACGCCGACTCCGCCGACACCCACCAGGGCGTCGGGAAGCGCGGGGAGGCTGGTCAGTCCAATCGGGTTGTCGACGGGCGCGGCATCGAGCCGGCCCGGCGTCAGAGCCACACCCAGGAGCAGGACGGCGGCACTCGCGACGGACAGGGTCAGCAGGTGCCGTCGCCGATCCCGGGGGCAGGTGCCGTCTGGGTAGAGCAACGGCAGGAGCGTTCCCATGGCTGCCAACGGCGGCAGGTAGAGCACGCTCCCGACCCATGCCGTCGCCGCGGTCAGGCCCGCACCGGCACCTTCGTGAAGAAGCAGCTGCGCCAGCTCGGAGACCAGGCCCGCAGCCTGCACGACACAGCCGATCCCGAGCAGCAGACGCCCGACCCGGTGCCCTGGCACCTGGCGAAGGATGAGCGCGCCGACGGCGACGTAGGCCAGCCACGCGCCGAACCAGACCGAGTCGGTGAGCGAGTAGTCGTACGTCCCAGGCACCCAGCGCACGGCGACCAGCAGCGTCGCCGCATAGGCGGCTGCTGCGCCGGCCGCCAGACTGGCCGGTCCGAGGCCGACTGCCAGAGGCGGACGGGCCGTCCGCACGCCGATCGCCGTCATGGTCGCCCCCGGTGCCCGCAGCTCGAGCGGAGCCTACGTGTGCCCGTTGCCGCCCGTCAGGCGATACACCAGCAGACCAAGGGTGAGAAGCACGCCCAGTGCACCGAGAGCCCTACCAGCGATGGCACTGCGGGACGTCCCCTCGGTCGCGTCCGCATCTCGGGAGAGCAGGATCCCTGTCACGGCCCAGGTGAACGGCAGCGGCGTCCAGTAGGTGGCGATGAACAGCACCGCGCTCAGCAGACCGAAGAGCAGCGACGTCCTGGATGTCGTGGAAGGGTGCCGCTGCTTGGCCACGCGCCACAGACCGAGGCAGACGAGGCCGTAGGCGATCAGCCCCGTGATGACGTACGTCGGCAGTTCCCGCCAACCCCCCGCATCCTTCGGCGCGTAGTGGTGGTGCACCTGGCTCTGGGCCGTGGCCAGCGCGATACCGACAAGCAGCACCAACGCCGTCGATCGGTAGGTGGCGCGACGGCGCGTGCCCGTGTCAGGGGCGGTAGTAGAGACAGCGGTCATGAGGATCTCCTTCGGTAGGTGCCCGAAAGCTATGAGCGTCCGCGTCCCGTGGGCACGGGACACCTGTCCCGATCTGTCCCGCCAAAAGGCGACCGTCTTGACGTCGAAAGGCCGCCTCTGCTTCTCGCAAGAAACGGCCTCTGACCTGCACCTTTCGTCTTGGCGGGGCAGTGTTCTGGTTCATCACATCGGAACGGGGTCTTTCGCGCCCTCGAACCGGTAGCGGGCCCTTGAGCCAGCTGATCCAGGCCTGGGTCGCCCCAGGGCTGGAGACGGCGCGCGTGAGAGCGGTTCGCCGCTGACACCATCGGCGCACCGGGTCTCAGATCCGCGCTCACGTGCCCCGCCTACAACGCTCTCAAGCACCCTGCGCCAGGTGCTTGGCGGCAGGTTCTGAAGGCAAGCTGCCACCAGGACTGCCTCGAAGAATCCATGTCAGACGCCGCCGCCGGCGCGTCGACGAAGAAGGCCCTCTTGCATCACCGTCGCGACGAGGACGCCGCTGCGGTCGTAGATGTGACCGCGGGCCAGCCCTCGCCCGTCGCCCGTCCAGGAGCCCTCCTGGTCGTAGAGCAACCACTCGTCGATCCGGAACGGGGCGTGGAACCACATGGCGTGATCGAGGCTGGTGGCCGCGATCTGTCGCAGGTCGACGTGGTGCGGCGCGAGCGTGGAACCGATGAGGAACATGTCCGAGGCGTAGGCAAGAGAGCAGACGTGGAGCACGCGGTCGTCCGGCATCGCCCGCGGTGCACGGATCCAGACCCGCTGCCGGGCCGAGGGGGACGCTCCCCGCGACTCCACACTGGGCAGCCCGTCCACGAAGCGCAGCTCGAAAGGGAAGTCCTCGGCCAACCGGGCGTACCTGTCTCGCACGTCGGACGGGGCCTCGGCCGCGCGCGTCGCCAGGTCAGGGACCTCCTCGGGCTGCGGAGCCTCCAGCTGCCCGACCTGGTGGGCGAGCCCGTCCTCACCGGTGTGGAAGGACGCCGAGAGCGCGAAGACAGCCTCACCGTGCTGCTGCGCGATGACGCGTCGCGTCGTGAAGCTGCGGCCGTCGCGGATCGGGTCGACCTTGTAGAGGATCGGCGCCTTGGGGTCGCCAGGCCTGAGGAAGTAGGCATGGAGCGAGTGCACGTGCCGGGTCTGCTCGACCGTCCGCGACACCGCCACCAGTGCCTGACCGGCGACCTGGCCGCCGAAGACCCGGATCTGGTCCGTCGGCGGTGTGTGGCCGCGGAACAGGTTCTCCCCGATGTCCTCGAGGTCGAGCAGCCGCTCGAGCCGCGCCAGCGCGTCGAGACCGGCGAAGGGCTCCGCCGGGTCGTGAACCGTCATGGCTGTCGCGCCCCTCGCGTCGTGGGTCAGGCAGGGCTCCGAGCCTAACGGGTAGATCAGATAGCGGTTAGTCGTTCGAGGGTCCTGGACCACGCACGGATCCACGTGAGGGGCGGAGCGAGGCAGACTCACGGTGTGACCTCGCCCGCCGCCGACTACGCAGGCCGCCTCCTGGGACGCGAGCCGCCGGCGGCCGCGAGCGACCCGGTTGCGGACTGGGCGGCGTCGGGCGCGATGTGGCTGACCGGCCGACCTGACGGCCCGCCGCTCGTGCACACCGGGCCCGCCATCGCCTTTCGCGGCGCGCTGCTCGCCTTGAGCGCGCTCGCTCCTGGGACTGCCCTCCCGGGGATCGGCCTGCTGGGTGAGCGGGCTGCGCTGATGGGGCTCTCCCGGCAGGGCACGGTCTCCTGCGGTGGCGGCTCTCGGATCCTCGCCACGACAACAGGTGCCGTCGCGCTCACGCTCGCGCGACCTGAGGACTGGAGCCTGGTCCCAGCGCTCGTGGAGTCGGCGGCCCAGGGCTGGGACGACGTCGCCGCCTGGGCTGCCGGGTGCACGGCCGAGCAGGTGCGGGACCGCGCGGTCCTGCTGGGTCTGCCCTGCGGCGTCCTGGGCGAGGTCGTGGGCGAGGTCGTGGGCGAGGTCGTGGGCGAGGTCCGTGGGCAGCTGCCCTGGCGGGGCTCCTTCGCTGTCGACCGGCCGCAGGTCGAGCGACCTCGGGTGGTCGACCTGTCGTCGTTGTGGGCCGGGCCGCTTGCCGGTTCGTTGCTGGAGATGCTGGGTTGCGAGGTGATCAAGGTCGAGGACCCGCGCCGGCCCGACGGTGCCCGACGCGGGCACCCGGCCTTCTTC
>JAODNF010000242.1 GCA_025464915.1 Frankiales bacterium
GGCAGATCAGTGAAACCGCGGGGGTGACTCAGGGCGGGGTGAGGTGGGCGAGCAGCTCGACGTGCTCGGTCTGCGGGTAGAGGTCCCACGCCTGAAGGGACTCCAGCGCCCAGCCGGCGTCGAGCAGCACCCGCAGGTCGCGGGCCAGCGAGCCCGCATCGCACGACACGTAGGCGACGGCCCGGGGCCGCTGCCGGGCCAGCGCCCCCACGACCTCGACGCCAGCGCCGGCACGGGGCGGGTCGAGCACAACGAGATCCACAGGTCTCAGCGACGACGGCGTCACCAAGTCCGTGCGGATCCGGACCCAGGGCAGGTCGTCGGTGTTGCGAGCAGCATCGGCGCAGGCACGCTTGCCGGACTCGACCGCCATCACCGAGCCGGTCGGCCCGACCGCCTCCCCGAGGAAGGCCGCGAACAGCCCCACCCCTGCGTACAGGTCGAGGCAGGACTCCCCCGGCTGCGGCTTCAGGACGTCGAGCACGGCCGTCACGAGCAACGACGGGGCTGCGACGTGCACCTGCCAGAAGCCTCCGGGAGCGACCTCGAACCGGCGGTGCAACACGGTGACCCGCGACCCGACCGGCTCCGCGACAGGCGGCCGGGGGTCAGCAGAGATGAGGCACCGGCCGACCTCGACGACGTCGTGCGAGCGGTGGGCGTAGAAGCCACGTCCCTCGGCCCACTGCGACCGGGTGCGCCAGCCCCAAAGGGGCTCGACCACCGTCACTGAGCCGTCCCACGCGACGCCGCCGAGACGGGACAGCTGGTCGCGGACCACGGAGGTCTTCAGCGCCAGCTGGGCCGAGGGAGCAGCGTGCTGCCAGTCGCACCCGCCGCACACCCCGAAGTACGGGCACGGGGGCGCGACCCGATCAGGGGACGGCGACAGGACCTCCACCACGGAGGCGCGCAGGAACTTCGAGCCCTCGGAGGTGAGGGAGACCCGGACCGTCTCGCCCGGCAGCGCGCCCCGGACGAAGACCACGCGCCCGTCAGGAGCGTGCGCCACGCAGGACCCACCGGCCGCCGGAGCCCCGACGGTGAGGATCACGCGTCGATGTCCTTCAGGCGGTCGGAGGACTGCAGCTGGTAGGGCACCGACGTCACCATGACGCCCG
The DNA here is from genome assembly GCA_025464915.1 of Frankiales bacterium. GTDB lineage: Bacteria > Actinomycetota > Actinomycetes > Mycobacteriales > SCTD01 > RYN-111. The sequence continues at coordinate 1,122 of JAODNF010000242.1, forward strand.
GCTCGAACAGCAACCGGCCCTTGAGGCGCAGCGCGCTCTGGTTGTGGAGCAGCTGCTCCCACCAGCGCCCGACGACGTACTCCGGGATGAAGACCGTGACGACGTCACGCGGCTGGTCGGACCGCAGCCGCTTCACGTACTCGAGGATCGGGCGCGTGATCTCGCGGTAGGGCGAGTCCACGACCGTGAGCGGCACGTCGATGCCCCGCCGGTCCCACTCGCGCTGCAGCGCATGGGTGTCCTCGGCGTCGACCGACACCGTGAGCGCCGTGAGGTCGTGCGGCCGGGTCGCCTTCGCGTAGGACAGCGCGCGCAGTGTCGGCGCGTGGATCTTGGAGACGAGCACGACGGCGTGGTTGCGGGACGGCGCGGCGACCAGGCCCTCGGTCGGGAGCAGCTCCTCGCGGACCCGGTCGTAGTGCCGCTTGATGCCACGCATCAGCAGGAACAGCACCGCCATCGCGGCCAGCGCGATCCAGGCGCCCCGGAGGAACTTCGTGACCAGCACGATCACGAGGACGACGCCGGTCATGCCGAGACCGACCGCGTTGATGACGCGGGACCGCTTCATCCGGGCGCGGTCGGCCGCCGGGAGGTCCTCCCCGCTCAGCAGCCGGGTCCAGTGCCGGATCATGCCGGTCTGCGACAGCGTGAAGCTGATGAAGACGCCCACGATGTAGAGCTGGATCAGGCGGGTGACCTGCGCGTCGAACGACACGATCAGCACGATGGCGAACGCGGCCAGCAGCAGGATGCCGTTGGAGTAGGCCAACCGGTCGCCGCGGGTGTGCAGCTGCCGCGGCAGGTAGCCGTCCTTGGCGAGGATGGACCCGAGGACGGGGAAGCCGTTGAAGGCGGTGTTGGCGGCCAGGATGAGGATGACCCCGGTGAACGCCACGACGACGGTGGACAGCCAGTGCGTGGACGCCCCCTGGAACACCGCGTCCGCCAGCTGGCTGATGACGGTCGGCTGGTCGTCCTTGCCGACCGGCACCCCGTGCAGCAGCAGCTGGTGCTTCGGGTCCTCCGCGAAGCGCAGGTGGGTCAGGTTGCCGAGGGCCAGGATGCCGGTGAGCATCGTGACCGCGATCGTGCCCATCAGCAGCAGTGTGGTCGCGGCGTTCTTCGACTTCGGCTTCTGGAAGGCGGGTACGCCGTTGCTGATCGCCTCGACACCGGTGAGCGCCGCGCAGCCGGACGAGAACGTCCGCAGCAGCAGGAACCCTGCGGCGAAGCCGGTGAAGGCGAACCCATGGTCGGGCTTGATGTCGTAGACGTGGCTCGACGCGAGCGGCAGGTTGCTGAAGAAGTAGCGCCCGAGCCCGAACAGGGTCATGCCGACGATCGACAGCATGAAGCCGTAGGTCGGGATGGCGAACGCCGCCCCCGACTCCTTCACGCCGCGCAGGTTGATCGCGGTCAGGAGCACCACGAGCCCGACCGCCACCAGGGCCTCGTTGCCGTGCACGAAGCCGATCTTCGACGAGGCGTTCTGGACGCCCGACGACACCGACACGGCCACCGTCAGCACGTAGTCGACGAGCAGCGCCGCTGCGACCGTCAGGCCGAACTTGGACCCGAGGTTGACGTTGGCCACCTCGTAGTCGCCACCGCCCGACGGGTAGGCGTGCACGTTCTGCCGGTACGACGCGACGACCACGAGCATCACCGACGCGACGACCAGGCCGATCTTCCAGGAGTACGCGTAGGCGGCGAGGCCGGCGGTCGAGAGGGTCAGGAAGATCTCGTCGGGCGCGTAGGCGACGGACGACAGGGCGTCCGAGGCGAACACCGGCAGCGCGATCTTCTTGGGGAGCAGCGTCTCGCCGAGGCGGTCGCTGCGCAGGGCACGACCGAGGAGCAGACGCTTGGTGACGTCACCGATGCCGGACACGAGACGAAAGACTAGGGCGCGCGCCCGTGTAGCGTTTCGCGTCATGCACGTGGTGATCATGGGATGCGGTCGGGTGGGGTCCACCCTGGCCCGGTTCCTGGAGCGCGGCGGTCACTCGGTCGCCGTCATCGACCAGGAGGCGACCGCCTTCCGGCGGCTGAGCACGGAGTTCGCCGGCGAGCGGGTGACGGGCGTCGGATTCGACCGCGACACGCTCATCGAGGCGGGCATCGAGCGGGCCGAGGCCTTCGCCGCGGTGAGCTCCGGCGACAACTCCAACATCATCGCCGCGCGCGTTGCCCGCGAGACGTTCGGCGTTGAGAACGTGGTCGCGCGCATCTACGACCCCGCGCGCGCCGAGGTCTACCAGAAGCTCGGCATCCCCACCGTCGCGACGGTGCGCTGGACCGCCGATCAGGTGCTCCGCCGGCTGCTCCCGGAGGGGATGCTCAGCGAGTGGCGCGACCCGAGCGGGAAGGTCGTGCTCGCCGAGCTTGCCTACGACCCGGCCTGGGTGGGCCACAAGGTCAGCCAGCTCGAGGAGGAGTCGGGCGCGCGGGTGGCGCTCATCACTCGCTTCGGTGAGGGCACCGTGCCCGTTCGCGGAACGATCGTGCAGGACGGCGACCTGGTGCACGTGACGATGGCGTGGGACCAGCGCGAGGACATCGAGCGCGTCTTCGCCACCGCGCCGACCGAGGGGCACTGACATGCGCGTCGCCATCGCCGGAGCCGGCAACGTCGGGCGCTCCATCGCGCTCGAGCTCCTCGAGAACGGCCACAGCGTGCTCCTGGTCGAGCGCGAGCAGAAGGCCATGAAGGTGCAGACCGTCCCCACCGCTGAGTGGCTGCTGGGCGACGCCTGCGAGATCGCGACCCTGCAGACGGCACGTCTCGAGGAGTGCGACGTCGTCGTCGCGAGCACCGGCGACGACAAGGTCAACCTCGTCATCAGCCTCATCGCGAAGACCGAGTTCGGCGTCCCGCGCGTCGTCGCCCGGGTCAACCACCCGAAGAACGAGTGGCTCTTCAACGAGTCGTGGGGGGTCGACGTCAGCGTCTCCAGCCCGCGCCTGCTCGCGGCCGTCGTCGAGGAGGCGGTCTCGGTCGGTGACCTCGTCCGGCTGCTCACCTTCCGCCAGGGCCAGGCCAACCTCGTCGAGCTGACCCTCGCACCCGACGCCGACCTCGTCGGTCAGCTCGTGGGCACGATCCAGTGGCCGACGGACTCCGCGCTCGTCGCGATCCTGAGGGAGGGCAGGGTCATCACCCCGACGCCGGACGCGGCGCTCGAGGCACACGACGAGCTGCTCATCGTCGCGACCTCCGAGGTCGAGGACGAGCTGGACGAGCTGCTCACCAAGACCGCTCAGGCCTAGGCGGCCTCGACGGGTGCGGCTCGGCGCACCGACCACACGGTGAAGGCGGCGGCCGCGACCAGCAGGCCGAGCCGCTCGACCTGGATCACGCCGAACAGGATCGCGTTGTCCTTCGCGTCGTCGCCGACCGACAGCGCGACGGCGGTCGCGACCGCGCAGCGGATGAGGAACGACGCCGCCCAGACCCAGGTGGAGAGCACGCAGGCTCGGCGCAGCGCCGGGTCGGTCTTCCAGGCCTCGTACTTGGTGTCGATCGCGACCAGCACCAGCGCGACGGCCGGCTGTCGCACGAGGTTCGACAGGGCGAAGCCGAGCCCGGAGAACCCGGTGAGGGCGATGCCCGAGTAGAAGAAGCCCTTCCCGGAACCGGTGAGCTTCGCGATGAGGACGGCGATCAGCAGCCCGAAGAAGCCGCTGACGCAGTACTGCAGCGACTCGCCCCTCCAGCGCCGCCAGGCCAGCACGAGCAGCCCCGCCGCGACGGCAGCGACCACGGCCGCGTTGAGGTCGGCGAATAGCCGCACGACGATGAAGACCAGCG
>JAODNF010000254.1 GCA_025464915.1 Frankiales bacterium
GTCCGTGAGCACGGACGCGCGACAGCGTCCGCAGCATTGATGCATGTGCGTCGTCCACAGATCCCGTTCCGGGCCTGTCCGAAGCCCATGTTCAGACGAGGCTGACCAGATGGATCTCGCCGCAGCACGGCTGGCCGAAGCCTGCACCGGCCAGCGGCAGCACCAGGCCAGTCGGGCGCAGCTTCGGGCTGCGGCCGCACGACGGCACAGATCAGCGCTTTGGTCGCGGCCGGCGGGCTGCGGCGCGTCCACCGTGGAGCGTTCGCGCTGATGCCGTTGCCGACGCGTGGCCGACACCTCCTGAGCGACGGCAAGGTCGACCTCGGCTACCTCGCTGAGGTTCGTGCTGCCAGGAACTCCGTGCGGCATGCCGTCGCCGATCGTCGGACCTCGGCCCTGCACTGGCAGATGGACATGCTCGTCGACCCCAAGCAGGTCGAGCTCCGCGTCCCCCGCACCTCGACTCGCGTGGCGCGGGACGGGGTCCGCGTCAGGTGCAGCGCCTCGACGGAAGCCGCACCCGTCAGTGTCGACGGCTTGGAAGCCATCTCTGCGCTCACAGCGGTGGACACCGTCATCGAGTGCTGCCTCGACCGACCGATGCAGGAGGCGGTCCTGATCGCGGACAGCGCCCTTCGACGAAGGCTGATCACGGTGCCCGAGCTGCAGACTGCCGTGTCGGCAAGGCGGTCGACGCGTGGCGCCGGGAGGCTGAGTCGCCTGCTGCGGCTGGTTGACCCTGGTTCCGGATCGGTGCTGGAGTCGCTTTGCCGCTACCTGCTCAACACGAACGGGATCTGGCCGACGAGCCAGGTGACGATCAAGACCCGGGACGGCAAGCGCACGATCGGCCGCGTCGACTTTCTCATCGGGAACGCGGTCATCGAGTGCGACGGTCGCAGGTGGCACGATCCGCACGACGCCCGGATGCATGATCGGGAGCGCAACAACGGCTTGGCCCGGACCGGACGGCTGGTCCTGCGCTTCACCTGGGAAGAGGTGAGGCACAGCCCCGCGTACGTCTTGGCCTCCGTGCGCGAGGCCCTCATGGCTGCGGCAACCTGACGCAAGTGCAACGTTGCCCGGCTCGACCCTGGCCGACTCCGGTGAAGGTCGGCTCCGTGGCGTGAGCACAGTTGCACCTGCGTCGGATGCCAGCCGGACGAGTGCGAGGTCAGGCGGTGGCGGTGATGGTGGCAGAGCCCAGGACGGTGTCGCCGTCGTAGAGGGCGGCGGTCTGGCCGGCGGCGACGCCGCGGGCGGGGGTGTCGAGGGCGAGCGACCAGCCGTCTCCCGCAGCCGACGCCGAGCACGCGTGCACCATCCCGTGCGCGCGGAGCTGGACGTCGCACCGCAGCGGGAGGGGGCGTGGCGAGGACCAGACGGGTACGCCGGTCAGCACCGTCGACACGTCGAGGGCCGCAGCCGGACCGACCGTCACGGTCCGGGAGACCGGCTCGACGGACAGGACGTACCGCGGCTCGGGGCGACCAAGGCCCAGCCCACGGCGCTGCCCGACGGTGAAGGCGTACGCCCCGTCGTGCGCCCCGACCACCACGCCGTCCTCGACGATGTCGCCCGGCAGGGATCCCAGCCGGGAGCGCAGGAACCCGGCGGTGTCCCCGTCGGCGATGAAGCAGATGTCGTGCGAGTCCGGCTTGTCCGCGACCCCGAGCCCGGCTGACCGGGCCAGCGAGCGGACGTCAGTCTTCGTCATGTCCCCCAGGGGAAGCACGGTCGACGCCAGCTGCGTCGGGGTGAGCACCGCCAGGACGTACGACTGGTCCTTGTCGACGTCGACCGAACGGGACAGCACCCCATCGGTGAGCCGCGCGTGGTGACCCGTGACCACCCCGTCGAAGCCGAGCTGCAGGGCGCGGTCGAGGACGGCTGCGAACTTCACCTTCTCGTTGCATCGGACGCAGGGGTTGGGGGTGCGGCCGGCGGCGTACTCGGCGACGAAGTCGTCGACCACCGACTCCTGGAACTCGGCCGCGAGGTCCCAGACGTAGAAGGGGATCCCGATGACGTCGGCGGCACGGGCGGCGTCGCGGGCGTCCTCACGCGAGCAGCAGCCCCGGGAACCGGTACGAAGGGCGGCGGGCGCCTGCGACAGGGCGAGGTGGACCCCCGTCACGTCGTGCGAGCGGGCGGCGAGCAGTGCGGCGACTGCCGAGTCAACGCCGCCCGACATCGCGGCGAGCAACCTCATCGCGTCGCTCGCTCCACCACCGAGGGCAGCGCGGAGAGCAGGGCGTCGACGTCGGCAGCCGTCGAGCTGTGACCGAGCGAGATCCGCAGCGACGACCGCGCCGTCGCTTCGTCCTGACCCATCGCGACGAGCACGTGCGACGGCCTCGCCACGCCGGACGAGCAGGCAGAACCGGTCGAGACCTCGACCCCGCGGGCGTCGAGGAGCAGCAGCAGCGAGTCACCCTCGCAGCCGGGGAACGAGAAGTGGGCGTTGCCCGGGAGCCGGTTGACTGGGTCGCCGTTCAGGACGGCGGACGGCACGGCGTTGAGGACGCGCGTCACCAGGTCGTCGCGCAGGGCGGTCAGCCGGGCGGCAGTCTCGACCTGTCGGGACACCGCAAGGGTCGTCGCCACCGCGAGGCCGCGGACGCCCGGGGTGTCGAGGGTTCCCGACCGGACGTCCCGCTCCTGGCCGCCGCCGTGGAGCAGCGGGGTGCAGGCGACGTCGCGTCCGAGGAGCAGGGCGCCGGCACCCAGAGGGCCTCCCAGCTTGTGTCCGGTGAGGGTGAGGGCGTCGACGCCCGAGGCGGCGAAGTCGACGTGCAGGGCGCCGACGGCCTGGACCGCGTCGGTGTGGAACGGGACGCCGAAGGAGCGAGCCAGCGAGGCGAGCCGGCGGACGTGCTGCACCGTCCCGACCTCGTTGTTGGCCCACATCACGGTCGCCAGCGCGACGTCGTCCCCGAGCGCCTCCTCGAAGTCGGCCTCTGAGACCCGGCCGAGCGCGTCGACGGGCAGCCAGGTGACGGTCGCGCCCTCATGCGCGACCAGCCACTCGACGGCATCGAGGACAGCGTGGTGCTCGACCGCCGACGCGAGGATGCGCGTGCGGCCGAGCGCCCGGCGGGCCCAGTAGATGCCCTTGACGGCCAGGTTGTCGCTCTCCGTACCCCCGGCGGTGAAGATCACCTCGGACGGACGGGCACCCAGTGAGAAGGCCAGCGCCTCCCGTGACTCCTCGACCTCGCGGCGCGCGCGACGGCCGGTCGCGTGCAGGGACGAGGCGTTGCCCACCTGCTGCATGGCCTCGTGAACAGCCGCGACCGCCTCCGGGAGCATGGGCGTCGAGGCCGCATGGTCGAGGTACGCCACGGGCTCGAGCCTAGGTCACACGCGCTGGTGGACGCGCCTGGAGATCCGCTCGCCGTTCGGCAGCTCCCCCGGCTCGTTGACGACGACCTGCGTCGGCAGCAGCCCCGCGGCGGCGCGGATGTCCCGCGCCACGGCCACCGCGACGTCCGAGGGATCGCCCACGGCGACGACGTGCACGACGACCTCGTCGTGGTCGTCACGGGGCGACGGGCCGATCACGATGCGCCAGTCGTCGAGATCGGCCCGGCCGTCGAGGGCTGAGGCGAGCCCGCGCAGGTCCACGCCCCGGTGGCCGCCACGGAGCGACAGCAGCGGCACGAGCGCTCCCCGCTGCAGGCCCAGGACACGGGGCACCGTGCGGCCGCAGCGGCAGGTGCCGGTGTCAACCTTGTCGGCGAGGTCGCCCGTGCGCCAGCGCAGCAGCGCCGAGCCGCGCATGCCCAGCTGGGTCACCACGAGTTCGTCCGGTCCCTGGCCGTCGTTCGTCTCGCCGGTCTCGGCATCGACGGTCTGCACGACCTCGAGGTCGGGGTAGGTGTGCAGGCCGCTGCCCTCGGCGCACTCGCCCCAGAGCAGCCGGTGCCCCTCGGGCACGTGCACCGCGAGGACCCGCGGCCGGATGCCGACGCGGTCGAGGGCCTCGCCCACGCCGGCCCGCTCGTCGTCCGAGGGTGCGCCCACGAGCAGCACCGTCGTCACGGACGCCAGCACGGCGCCCGCCTCGTCGAGGTCGTCCAGCGTGTCGGCGGCGGTGTCCGTGTGCAGGGCGAGAACGGTCGCGGGGACGAGCTGCAGCGCGGCCGTGACCTCGTCCGGGTCGTCGCCGGGGAACAGCGCGGGCGACCCTGCGCCGAGCGCCGCCAGCGACAGGCCCTGGTAGGTCGCCGAGGCCTCCGGAGCCATCGCCGCGACCAGGACGTCGGAGCGGGTGAGCCCGAGGACCTGCCACAACCGGGCACCCGCCCGGGCGACCACGTCGAGGTCGTGCCGCGTCGACGCGACCGGGTAGCGCAGGCCGAGGCCTGCGAAGACGAACGACGTGGGCCGGGTGTCCGCCTCGACCGTCGCGGCATAGCTGCCGGGCCGGGCCAGTCGCGAGGTCAGGGCCTTGCGGAGGGTCGGCCCCTCGGCGTGCAGCGCCCACCCGGACTCGCCGGCCTGCAGGACCAGGGACGCCGCGCCGGAGGGATCGCCGTCGGGGCAGACGTCACGCTCTCCCACCGGGGCTACGGTGCGGAGGTCCGCGGCCGCCTTGCCGGCGGTCGTGCCGAGCGCCTTGAACCGCTCGCTCCAGAACGGCGAGAACGGCCCTACGGCGTCGACGAGCTGGGTCCGAAGGGCCGCCTCCTGCGCCTTGGCCTGCTGGGTCGTCGAGGTCTTGTCCCATGACATGGCGGCGAGTCTAGGCTTCGCGGCATGAGCCGATGGACACCTGCAGACATGCCCGACCAGTCGGGCCGCACGGTGCTCGTCACCGGCGCCAACTCCGGTCTCGGCTTCCACACGACCATGGAGCTGGCCCGCAAGGGCGCGCGGGTCCTGATGGCCTGCCGCAACCCGGCCAAGGCGGACGTCGCGCTCGGGCTGATCCGGGCGCAGGTCACGAACCCGACCGTGGAGCTCGTAGCGATGGACCTCGCGTCCCTCGACTCCGTCGAGCGCGCCGCGGAGGACGTCGCGGGCCGGGTCGAGCACCTCGACCTGCTGGTCAACAACGCCGGCATCATGGCCGTCCCCCACGGCCGCACCGCCGACGGCTTCGAGCTGCAGCTCGGCACCAACCACCTGGGGCACTTCGCCCTCACGGGACGACTGCTCCCCCTGCTGCTCAAGGCCGATGAGCCGCGCGTCATCACGGTGTCCAGCGGTGCGCACGTCATCGGCAAGATGGCCTTCGACGACCTGTCGCCCGCCGAGAACGGCTACCAGCGCTGGCGCCGCTACGGCCAGTCCAAGCTCGCCAACCTGCTGTTCGCCGGAGAGCTCCAGCGACGCGCCGGTGGTCGCATCCTGTCCGCCTCCGCGCACCCCGGCTACGCCGCGACGCACCTGCAGGAGGGCCAGGGGCAGGCCGCCTTCCAGGTCCTCATGAACATCGGCAACAAGATCCTCGCCCAGTCCGACGCGCAGGGCGCCTGGCCGCAGCTCTACGCCGCGACCATGCCCGACGTGATCGGCGACAGCTACTACGGCCCGCACCTGATGAGCCTGCGCGGCCACCCCGTCCCGACCTGGCGCACGCCCGCCGCCCGGGACGAGCCGACGGCGCAGCAGCTCTGGGACATCAGCGAGGAGCTCACCAAGGTGGTCTACGACTTCTGAGCCCACCTTGCGTCCGCTCACCTGGACATCGCCGCGGAGCAGCCGGACGGACGCAAGCACAGGGGCGGCCTCGGCTGCTTCGTTGCGTCCGCTCACCTGGACATCGCCGCGCAGCAGCCGGGCGGACGCAAGCAGGGGCGAGTACGACGACAGGGCCGCACTCCGAGGAGTGCGGCCCTGTCGTGCGTCCTGCCTAGCCCTTGCGCTTGTTGACCTCTTCGGTCAGCGCCGGGACGACCGTGTTGAGGTCTCCCACGAGGCCGAAGTCGGCGAGCTCGAAGATCGGGGCCTCGGGGTCCTTGTTGATGGCCACGATGGTCTTCGAGGTCTGCATGCCGTCGCGGTGCTGGATCGCACCGGAGATGCCCGCCGCGATGTAGAGCTGCGGCGAGACGGTGCGGCCGGTCTGACCGACCTGGTTCTGGTGCGGGTACCAGCCGGCGTCGGTGGCGGCACGCGAGGCGCCGACAGCGGCACCGAGGGAGTCGGCGAGCGCCTCGATGATCGAGAAGTTCTCGGGCGAACCGACACCGCGGCCGCCGGACACCACGATGGACGCCTCACCGAGGT
>JAODNF010000255.1 GCA_025464915.1 Frankiales bacterium
GCGCCGCTGGGTGCGGCGTTCGCCGAGGTGGCGCGCGGGCTGCTCGAGGGCGCCCAGCACCTGCGGGATCGGCGGCCGGCGGCCCGGGCGCTGCTCACGATCACCGCGCAGCGCTTCCTCACGGGGCTGATGTTCGTCGGGACCCTGCTCCTCTACACCGAGACCGGCTACCTGCACCGCGGGTTCACCGGGCTGGGGGAGGTGCTGACCGCGACGGTGGTCGGGGGCGTGGTCGCGGCGCTCATCACCCCCGCCGCCACGCGGGCGATCGGCACGCAGCGGTGGATCGTCGTGGTGCTGCTGGTGGCCGCCGTGGTGTCCGGCAGCATCGGGATGCTCTACACGCACGCGGCGCTGGTGATCGGCGGCCTGCTGCTCGGCACCTGCTCCCAGGCGGCGAAGATCTGCGTGGACACGCTCACCCAGGAGTCGGTCGACGACGCCTTCCGCGGCCGGGTCTTCTCGCTGTACGACACCCTCGTCAACGTCAGCTTCGCAGCGGCGGGCGGGATCGCGGCGCTGGTGCTGCCGGACGACGGGCGCAGTTACCCGGTGCTCGGCGCGATCGCCGTGCTGTACGCGCTGACCGCCCTCGTCTACGGGGCCGTGGTCCGCCGCCGGATGCCCTTCGAGCCCCCGGAGCCCGTCGTCACCGGCTGAGCTGCGTCACTTCCGGCAGAGCACGATGCCGAGCAGGCAGGGCGCCTTCGTGCTGGGGGTCGGGGTCGCCACCGGCTGGTTGCCGGCCGGTGCGGCCACCTGGGTCGGGTGCGGAAGCAGACCGGTGACGGTCGAGACGACGGTCTGCACCAGACCGGGCGGCGCCGACGGGTCGACGTGGGTCGGGCTCGTGGTGGGCGTCGCGGTCGGCCTGGTCGTGGGCCGGGCGCTGCCGCCCCGGCTCGGCGAGGCCGACGGCGAGAGCCTCGGCAGGTTGGGTGTCGGGCCCGCGTTGACCGTCGTCGGCGAACCGGGGGCGGTCGGGCTGGTCGGCGCCAGCGCGGCGTCGAGGACGGAGCTGATGTCGGCGACCTTCGCCTTCACCAGGGCCGCGACGACGCCCCAGGAGCCGAGGTCTGCGCGGTAACCGCGGACCAGCGCCAGCGGGTCGCCTGTCAGCGTCGACGCGCGAGCCACCAGCACGGCGAGGGCTTCCTCACCGCGGGCGGGGCCGGGGGACGGCGGCGGGGTGCTGCGGTAGACGCTCGCGAGGTAGGTCGCGCCCTCGTCGGTGGCCAGGCCGTCAGCGAGGCTCTCGAGGTCGCCGTTGGCAGCGACCAGGTCGGCGGCGACCGCCGGGTCCCAGGGGTCGTCCTTGCCGGCGAGCTGGAGCGGCGTCTCGCGCTGGGGCAGCGAGGCGGGCTGGACCTTCACCTGGAACAGAGCGTGCACGTCAGTGGTGGACGCGCGGCCGACGGGGTGCAGGGTCGCGGTGCCGGCGTAGGCGGCGATCCGGGTGAGGGGCTGCCCCTCCTCCACCCGCACGACGGAGCCGCCGGGGGCGGAGACCGCTCCGGCAGGCGTGGTGAGCGTGAGGCGGGCGCCGTCGCGGGCGTCGACCATGGCGCTGCCGAGGGACAGCGCCTGGCGGACGCCGTCCTGCACCTTCAGCGTCGAGAGGGCGCCGACGTAGACGCGGCGGCCGGCCGTCGTGAGCTGGGCGCCACCGCCCTGGCCGGTGTGCAGCTCGGCGCCGCGGGGCAGCACCTCGCCCTCCTGCGCCGGATGGTTGCTGCCGTCGGGCAGGTAGACCTGGGCCAGCCTCGCCACCGCGACGGTGGTGTCGGCGGAGGCGGGGTCGGCACTGCGCAGCACGACGGTGGCACCGGCGGCGGCCAGCACGGACAGGCCCGCGGCCAGGACGCCCTGCGGTGCCCGGGGGCCACTGAGCCAGGACAGCACGGAGCGCCGAGCGCCCGCCGATTCCCGGCTTGTGTCCAGGATGTCCGCCACGTCCCCATCATCGGCGCCGGAAGGTCACCTCGGTATGGCCCGAAGTGACTAGGCCCCCGGCGTGTCGCCCAGGTGCTCGGCCGCCCAGGCCCTGAGCAGGCTGACGGCCTCCGCGTGCGGGACCGGGCCTCGCTCCATCGCGACCTCGAGCAGGTACCTGTAGGCGCGGCCGACGTCCCGACCGGGCGGCAGCCCGAGCAGCTCCATGATCTCGTTGCCGTCGAGCGCCGGTCGGACCCTGCCCAGCTCCTCCTGCTCGGCCAGCACGTCGATGCGCCGCTCCAGGTCGTCGTAGGCGTCCGACAGCCGCTGGGCGCGCCGCTGGTTGCGGGTCGTGCAGTCCGAGCGGGTCAGCAGGTGCAGCCGCAGCAGCTGGTCGCCGGCGTCCACGACGTAGCGACGCACCGCCGCGTCGGTCCACGGGGACGTGCCCGGCTGGCCGTAGCCGTGGAAGCGCAGGTGCAGCTCGGTCAGGAGCGTCACCGCGTCGACGACGTCCTTGCCGAAGGTCAGCGCCTTCAGGCGCTTCTTCGCCATCCGCGCGCCCGCGAGCTCGTGGTGGTGGAAGGTCACCTTCCCGTCCTCGAAGCGGCGGGTCGCCGGCTTGCCGATGTCGTGCAGCAACGCAGCGAGCCGCAGCACCAGGTCGGGTCCGTCGAGGCGGCTCTCGAGCACGATGGCCCTCTCGAGCACCTGCAGGCTGTGCTCGTACACGTCCTTGTGCTGCTGGTGCTCGTCGATCTCGAGCCGCAGGGCGGGCAGCTCGGGCAGCACGTGCGCCGCCAGGTCGGTGTCGACCAGCAGCGTCAGCCCCTTGCGCGGGTGGGCGCCGAGGAGCAGCTTCTCCAGCTCCGCCCGGACCCGTTCGGCGCTGACGATCTGGATGCGGGCCGCCCGGTCGGTCATGGCGGCGACGACCTCGGGAGCGACCTCGAAGCCGAGCTGCGAGGCGAACCGCGCGGCACGCAGCATCCGCAGCGGGTCGTCGTCGAACGAGTCCTCGGGCCGTCCAGGGGTGCGGATCACGCCGGCGGCGAGGTCGGCCATGCCGCCGTACAGGTCGACGAAGGCGTCCGGCGCCGTCCAGTCGGGCAGCTGCAGGGCCATCGCGTTCATGGCGAAGTCGCGGCGGACCAGGTCCTGCTCGAGCGACTCGCCGTAGGCGACCTCGGGCTTGCGGCTGGTCCGGTCGTAGGCCTCGGACCGGTACGTCGTGATCTCGAGCTGCTGGCCCGCCTTGCGGCACCCGAGGGTGCCGAACGCGATGCCGACGTCCCACACGGCGTCCGCCCACGGCTCGACGAGCGCCAGGACCTGCCCGGGCAGCGCGTCCGTGGTGAGGTCGAGGTCCTCGTCGAGGCGGCCGAGCAGCGCGTCCCGCACCGACCCGCCCACGAGGTGCAGCCGCAAGCCCGCGTCCTGGAACAGCCGCCCGATCTCGACCAGCACGGGCGAGCGCTCGACGAGCACGCGCGCAGCGGTGCCCACCAGGTTGCTCACAGACCCACCAGCACCGTCGGACACGGGTCGGAAGCCTAGGAGAGAGACGCGCCGATCCCTCTAGATTGAGGCCATGACCACGCCCGGCGAGCGCCCCAAGCCGCGCCCGCCGCGCCGGCAGCCGGGGGGCGGGCTGCGCCGGGTGCTGCGCCGGGTGGACGAGACCAGC
>JAODNF010000283.1 GCA_025464915.1 Frankiales bacterium
GGTTCGCGCGACATCTGCGCCATGGCACCTAATGACCCCTCCTCAGACGGTGCCGTGAGGGGTTGTGGCTAGGGGGCGACGGCAACTGAGCCATCTTGGGAACAGAAGTCCCGAAACAGCCCGACAAGTCGTCAGAGTGGGGCGCTCCGCAAGCAGCTGGGAGTGGGCCCTTGAGCATCATCGACGCGCCGATCGTGGCACCTGGGCCCGCGCCTACGACGACGCCCTCGACCGCAGCTCCGGAGCGGCCGGCTCTGTCGAAGCGGCGGCAGCCCACGTCGACGGCGGTGCTGCTGGTCGCGTCGTTCGGTGCCTTCCTGGCCTTCCTCGACTCGACGATCGTCAACGTCGCGTTCCCCGACATCCAGCACACGTTCCCGCACTCGTCGCTGAGCAGCCTGTCGTGGGTGCTGAACGCCTACAACATCGTGCTGGCGTCGTTCCTCGTCGCTGCCGGCCGGTTCGCCGACCTGATCGGGCGCAAGCGGATGTTCGTCTGGGGCGTTGCGGTGTTCACCGTCGCCTCTGTGCTGTGCGCGGTGGCCGGGACCGTCGGCCAGCTCGTCGCGTTCCGAGTCGTCCAGGGCGTGGGCGCCGCGATGCTCATCCCCGCCTCGCTCGCCCTCGTCGTCGAGGGCTTCGAGCTCTCCCGTCGTGCGCACGGCGTCAGCCTGTGGGGAGCCGCCGCGGCCATCGCCTCAGGTCTCGGGCCGCCGATCGGCGGTGCCCTCGTCGCTGCGTCGAGCTGGCGGCTCGCGTTCCTGGTCAACCTGCCGCTCGGGATCGTCGCGATCGTCCTCGCCAAGCGCCAGCTCGTCGAGAGCCGGTCCCCGGGGCGCAAGCGGCTTCCCGACCTGCGCGGCGCGCTGCTGCTCGCCTCGGCGTTCGGCCTGGTCACGACCGGCGCCATCAAGGGCCCGGACTGGCAGTGGCAGGACGCACGCACGATCGGCTGCTTCGTCCTCAGCTCGCTGGCTCTCGCCGGGTTCGTCGCGAGCTCCCGCGCGCACCGCGTGCCGCTGATCGACCCCGCGCTGCTGAAGGTGCGCTCGTTCGCCTTGGGCAATGCGCTGACCGTCGTCGCCGGCACCGGCTTCTACGCCTACCTGCTGACGCACATCCTGTTCCTCAACTACGTCTGGGGCTACTCGCTGTTCAAGGCCGGACTGGCTGTCGCGCCGGCGGCGTTCGTCGCTGCCGTGGTCGCCTCCGTGCTGGGCAAGGTCGCCGACAAGCACGGGCACCGGCTCATCCTCGTACCCGGTGCTCTGGTCTGGGCCGGGAGCCTGCTCTGGTACCTGGAGCGGGTCGGGCCGACCCCGCACTTCGCCAGCGAGTGGTTGCCCGGTCAGATGCTGCAGGGCCTCGGCGTCGGCGCGACGCTGCCGATCCTCGGCAGCGCGGCCCTCGCGCGGCTGCCCAAGGGCGGTGGCTACGCAACCGCGTCGGCGGTGGTGAGCAGCGCCCGTCAGCTCGGCGCCGTGCTCGGCGTCGCGGTGCTCGTGATCCTCGTCGGCACCCCGACGCCGCAGACCGCGATGGCCCACCTGCGGCACGGCTGGGTGTTCGCGGCCTGCTGCCTCGCCGCCGTCTCGATCGGCGCGCTGTTCCTCGGCAGGACCGCGCAGGACGCGACCCACAGCCTGCAGGACGAGCAGCGGATCACGATCCCGCAGCAGCGCGCGCCCCTCGAGGCGCCGCGATCGGTCGCAGAGGCCCCGCTGCCCGACTCGATCCGCGACCTCCCGATGTTCAGGGGGCTGTCCGCCAAGGGGCTCGCAGCTCTCGAGCGGGCCGCCGAGGACGTCGAGCTCAACGCAGGTGCGTACCTCTTCAAGCAGGGCGACCCGTCCGACGCGCTCTACGTCGTGCGCACCGGCCGGCTCCAGGTGCTGCAGGGCGACGTCGTCCTGACCGAGCTGGCACGCGGTGCGGTGCTCGGCGAGCTCGGGCTGCTCACCGACGAGGTGCGGTCCGCCTCCGTGCGGGCCGTGCGCGACAGCCGGCTCGTGCGGCTGAGCCGCGAGGACTTCACCGCCCTCGCGAACGTGCAGGTCATGACCGCGCTGGCGAAGGGCCTCGCCACCCGCCTGCAGGAGATCGCACCTCCGTCGACCTCGCGCACCGGCACCCGCGACGCCGTCATCGCCGTGGTCGCCCTCGACAAGGGCGCGCCCGTCAAGGAGGTGTCCGCCGCGCTGGTCCGGCACATGGCGCCGCACGTCCGCGTCCTGGACCCCGGCCGCGTCGACCGCGAGGGCCTCGAACGTGCCGAGCGCGACGCCGACAAGGTCGTCCTGACCGCCACCACCGGCACCAAGGCGTGGTGGGACTTCTGCCTGCGCGTCGCGGACCGGGTCGTCCTCGTGACGAGCGGGCCCGACGTGCCGCAGCGCGGCCTGCCTGCCCGCGGCACGAACTGCGACCTGGTCCTCACCGGTGCCCCGGCGACGCGCGAGCAGCGGCGCGAGTGGGAGGCCGTGCTCACGCCGAAGTCGGTGCACGTCGTCAGCGGCAACCACCACTCAGCAGGCACCCGCGCTCTCGGCGCCCGCCTCTGCG
>JAODNF010000305.1 GCA_025464915.1 Frankiales bacterium
CAGGACGCGACGTGAGGCTGGCGACCGCGCCGGCCCCGCACGCAGGGCACACCGGCCACGTGCTGCTGGCCACCGGCTTCGTCGTCGTCGCGCTCGCTGCCGTCGCTCTCGGCGAGCACGTCACGGCTCGCTGCGCAGCTCGGGATGCCGAGCGCGGTGCGACCCGCAGCCTGCGCCCACGCACCCCGGCAGCACTGCTCGTCGTCACGTCGTGCGGCGCGGCGGCCGGAGCCATCCATCTGGCGGTCACGCCCAGCCACTGGGCCCAGGCTCCGGTCTACGGGGTGTTCTTCCTCGTCGCCGGTGTGACGCAGCTGGTCTGGGCGGCACTGCTCCTCGTCCGGTGCACGCCGGCGCTGCTCGGGCTGAACCTGGCCGCGAACCTGGGCCTCGCGCTGCTCTGGCTGCAGACCCGCACCAGCGGAGTCCCCCTCGGCCCGGCCGCGGGTGTCCGCGACCGCATCGGGCCGGTCGACCTCACCTGCGCGGCCGTCGAGCTGGCCGCCGTCGTGACCGCAGCCCGCATCCTGAGCCGCAGAGCGGCGCGACGACGGGTGCCCGGCACGGTCACCGCTCTCGCGGCGACCGGCCTCGCGTCGAGCGCCGCGGCGAACTGCAGCCGTGTGCCTTCGGGTTTGACGCCGAGGTAGTTCCGCGGACGCGGGAGCACGGTGACGGCACCTTCGCCGCCCCGCTACGTGGTGCACAGGCCACCCTCGCTCTCGGGAGAGGGAGCTGTGGTCCGAATGGGTCTACGCGCGCGGCGTGGCCCGGGCGAGACTGCAGGGGTGGTGGGCACCCCAGCCGCCCGCGACCCGGGCGCCGATGATCGCCTCGAGCAGCGCCTGCTCGAGGCCTACAAGCGGTACGACCGCGCCTTCAAGGCCGCTGGGCCGCGGTGCCCGCCCGGCTCCGAGGCCGGCATCGAGCTGGCCAGGGCGCGCATGGACCTGGTGCTGCAGCTTCAGCTGGGCGAAGACCCCATCGACGACCACGTGCTCCTGCAGCTGACTCGGGATGCGGAGCAGCTCCTGCGCAACACCAAGGCCCTCGAGAGCGACGACCCCGAGTCCTCGTGAAGCCGGGCTCCGGTGAAGGAAGAAATGCCTTCCTTGTGAGGCGAGTCGTCCCAATCGCCCACGCCGGCACGTAACGGATCCCTACGCTCTGGCTCAGGTCCAGGCACGAGCAACCACATCCCTGAGGGGGAGATCTCCATCAAGCGCACTCTCACCACGCTTTCCTGCGGCATCGTCATCGGCGCCGTGACCCTCGGGGGCGTGTCCTTCGCCGCCACGGGCGGGACGTTCCTGCTCGGCCGCACGAACGCCGCCAGCACGCAGACGGCGCTGACCAACAGCGGCGCGGGCCCGGTCCTCGCGCTGTCGACGAAGTCCGGCCAGGTGCCGCTGGCGGTCTCCGCCGCCGCGGGCAAGGCCACCAACCTGAACTCCGACAAGGTCGACGGCATCGACGGCTCCCAGCTCGCGCTGGCCCTCGGCCAGACCGGTCAGGTCACCGGCACCACAACGCTCGTCGACGCCGATGGCGACGGCGTCAACGACGGGTTCCTCGCCGTCGCGACCTGCCCGGCCGGCACCAAGGTCACCGGCGGTGGCTACACGACCTTCGGCTACCAGCCGTTCGAGTCCGACCGCGCCGACAACGGCTGGGAGGTGCTCGTCGTGGCGACTGCTGCTGACGAGCCCGCGAGCGACGTCGCGGTCTTCGCCGAGTGCTACAACCCGCGTGGCGCCGTCCCGGCGCCGGCGGCCGCGCTGCACGCCGACCGGCACCGTGCGCTGACGGCGCAGGAGACGAAGCGCTTCGTCAGCCACTGACCTCGTCGGGGGGCCCGGCGCGGCAGCCGCTCGCGGCTGATCAGCGCTTGCCGCGCTGCTTTCGAGCAGTGCTGGCGATCCGCCGGTCCGCCAGCACCACGGACAGCAGCAGGACGACCCCGCCCGTCGCGGCCAGCGCGAAGCAGATCATCGCGACGCTGGGGTAGCCGAGGATCCTCGACGTGGTGGGGATCTGCATCATCAGCGCGGCCCCGACGATGAGCGACGCGATCACGAGTCCGCTCGCCAACCGGTTGGCGAGGCGCTGCAGGACGGCGAGCAGCTGCGGCTCGTCGATCGCGTCGACCTTGAGCTGGAACTGCCCGTCCGCCACGGCGTCCATCACGCGGTTGATCCGGCCCGGGAGCTGCACGGTGAAGTCACGCGCCTCGAGCGCCGTCGCCAGCAGGCCCCCGGACGACGTGGACATCCGCGTCTGCAGGATCGTCGTCGTGTTGCGGCGGATCGCCTCCGCCGGCGCGAACTGCGGGTCCAGGCTCTGCGCCACCTGGTCGAGGTTGAGCAGGGCCTTCCCGACCAGGCCCATCTCGGGTGCCGGTCGCAGCCCGCACTGACCGGCGATCCGTGTCATCTCGAGCACGACCGCCCCTGCCTGCAGCTGGTGGCCCAGCTCGACCGAGCGCAGCACGAGGTCCGACGTCAGGACCCGGAAGCGGTCGGCGTCGAAGTCCTCGCGCTTGGTCCCGAGGTGGGTGAACGCCTCGGCTGCCGCCTCGCCGTTGCCGTCGCTGACGGCCAGCAGCAGCTTGACGCACCAGTCGCGGGCGCTGCCCGTCAGCCGCGCGACCATGCCGACGTCGAGCAGCGCGAGTCGCCCGTCCGCGGTCAGCAGCACGTTGCCCGGGTGCGGGTCGGCGTGGAAGAAGCCGTCGCCGAGGATCTGCTGGAGGTACGCCGAGAACAGGTCGTCCACGAGCGGGGCACCGTCGAGGTCGGTCCGGGCGAGCGGCGAGAGGTCGGTGACCTTGCGACCTGGCAGGAAGTCCATGGTCAGGACCCGGCTGGTGCTGTAGTCGGGCACCGGCTGCGGCACCACGAGCCGCGACCACGGCGCGACGATGCGGGTGAGCGTCACCAGGTTGGTGGCCTCCCGCGCATAGTCCAGCTCCGCGATCAGGGCCTTGCGGTACTGCTCGACCAGGTCACTGAACCCGAACCGCCGACCGGCGTCCGTGTGGTCGTCGGCGAACCGTGCGAGCTCGGCCAGCGAGGCCAGGTCCTCGGTGATCTGCTTGCGGATGCCCGGGCGCTGCACCTTCACCGCCACCTCGCGTCCGCTGCGCAGGACCGCGCGGTGCACCTGTGCGAGCGACGCCGCGGCCAGCGGCTTCTCGTCGAAGCTCGCGAACGCGTGCCGCAGGTCGACGCCGAGCTCCTCGGTGACGACCTGCTCGACCTCCGCGAACGGGATCGGCGCGACGTCGTCCTGCAGGCGCGACAGCGCGTCCGTGTAGGCGGTGGGGAGCAGGTCCACACGGGTGGACAGCAGCTGCCCCAGCTTGATGTAGGTCGGGCCCAGAGACTCCAGGTCCGTCGCCAGCCGCTCGGCGTCCTCGCACAGGGGCGTGTCCCGATCGGCGTCGGTCAGCCCGTCGATGTCGAGCTGGCTGACGAGGTCGGAGCGCCCGTAGCGGATCAACAGCCTCGCGACGTCGCGGTAGCGACCGAGGTGGCGGGGGTGCAGGGAGAGGGACACGCTCGGGTTGTCCCCCCAAGATCAGCAAGGCAACCGCAGGGCCTCGTCGACGTCACCGCCTCAGGACAGGACGAAGATGGGATCCGGACCGTTGAGGTTCGGGTCGGGAAGCCCCACCGAAGCGCAGTCCACTGCGGTGGCGGTGTGGCTGACGATGTCGAGCACGCTGCCGGAAGCGCAGGTGACGGGGCCTGGGGCGATGCCCGTGACCCGTGAGGTCGACGTCGTCGTCGTGCGGGGACCCGTCGTGGTCGACGTCGTGTCCGTGACCCGCGCGAGCTGGATGTAGGCGGCAGTGGCGGTGGGTGAGGTCACCGGGCCGTCCAGGAACTGGAGAGCGCTCTGCGGGTCCGCGCTCGTGGTCACGGTGCAGGCACGGGAGGTGCCTACTGCTGCGTAGGTGCCGCCTTGGGCGGCACATCGAGCCGGATTCACGACCTCCTGGCCGGCGTTCGCGGGCACGGCGAACGCCACACCGAGAGCTGTCATCGCGGCCGCGCCACCGAGAACGCGGAGAGAACCGGGAGTGCGCATGGGGAGACCTTTCTCGAGACCATCAGACCGTCGGGACGCTACGCCGCGCCGCGCACCGCGTAGGCCGTTTCCGGAAGGTCAGGGACTCGCGCATCACTTCCGAGGGAACATCTCAGGAGGTAGCACCCATCTCTGCCCGAGGCTGTCGATCGATCGGCTGCTCAGCGCGGCGATCGGGCGAGCAGAGGATCGGCGGTGTCGACCAGCGGCGGATCAGCGCACCGTCTCGACGAAGTCCGACGTGGTTCCGATCCCGATCGACGCCTCAGAACTTGTAGAGCGCCGCGATCGCGGCCATCTTCGCCTTGCTCGGCGGCGGGCCCATCTCGCTGCGGAAGTCGCCGGGTCCCGCGAGCCAGTAGGCGAAGACCTCGGCCCAGTCGCCGGCCGGGGTCCGGTAGTCCGTGCAGCCGTAGCAGCCGTACCACGGCGTCGTGGGGCTGATGCCGCGCAGCGAGAGGTACAGGGCGTGCTTGGCATCGTTGCCGTGCGTGAAGTCGAGGACGTGCCCGAGCTCGTGGCCGATGGTGTGCGCCAGGACGACGTCGGTCTCTCGCGTCCGGACCCAGATCGTCACCGTCTTGGTCGTACCGTCGGTGTAGCCGAGGTAGCCCTTGCGCTCGGGCTTGAAGACGACCTTGTACCCGAGCCGCTGCCAGTTGTAGTGCAGGGAAGCCAGCACCCGCTGTCCGCGCTGGTTCGGGGTCTCGGCGGCCAGCTTGTGCACCACCGGCTTCGGCTTCGCCGCCAGTGCCGCCGGCTTCGCCTTCACGACCGGCCGAGGCCGTGTGACGTGGGCGACGGCGACGTGCGTCGGCTTCGCCGCGGGCTTGCTGCGCACGATCGCCGGCTTCACCGGGGGCGCCTTGCGCGGCACGGCGACGACAGCCGCCGGGCCCGGCGCGGGTGGGTCGGCGGCGGTCGTGGCGGGCAGCGCGGGAGCTGCCGCGACCTTCGTCGTCGTCGGGGAGTGCCGCAGTGATGCCGCGCCCAGACCCGCCGCGAGGCCGACGACGACGAGACCAGCGACGACGAGCCTGCGAGCGGACATACCGCCCAATATCGGTCGATTCGGAAGCGGTCTTGAGCCGACGCTCCTGTCCGTTCGGACAGCTCCGGTTCAGCTCTCTCCGCCGTCGAGGGCCCCTCGGGCCGGGCGGAGCGTCAGGTGGAGTGCTCCTCGACGTACTCCTCGGGCTCCTTGTCGCTGAGGTCCAGCCGCCGGGTCTTGGCCACCTCGAAGGCTCGGCCGATCTCGTCGCGCACCGTGAGGTCGGCGTGGGCGCGGAAGTGCGGCAGCACCTCGTCCTCCTCCTCGCCCTTGTGCTCGGTGTTGGCCGCCCGGGCGGCGCCGACGGCCTCCCACCAGTCGTCGCTGCCGACCTCGCACTGCGAGGCGCGGCCGACCGCGTCGCGGATGTCGTTGTGGTCGCCGATCGCGTCCTTGGTCTCGCTGGCGTCCGGGTCCGACAGGGCGAGGACGGCGGGGTAGAGCACCTTCTCCTCGGCGGCGGCGTGCACCTCGAGGAAGTCCGCGAGCTCCGACCAGACGGCAGCCAGTGAGGAGCGGTCCTCGCGGTCGATGCCGTCGAGGATCGCGAACAGGCGCCGCTGGCGGTGGTGGTCCTCGAGCACGAGGTCGGTGATGTCCATGCGGTGATCACTACCCCGATCGCCATGCGCAACCACGACCGACCAGGGCCCCGCAGCGGTGCTGCTCCTCACAACCGCGGCGAGTGCGATGGCCCGCGCCAGGGTGGGTAGCCCCTGGCACATGGCTGAGTCCCCTGCACCCGAGCTCGACCGCGACGACGTTCCCCCTGGCACCGTGCACCGCGCCGGTCGCTGGACCGTCGCCAACCGCGACGGCGACCTGCGCGCCGTGTCCTCGCGCTGCCGGCACCAGCTCGCCGACCTGTCGAAGGGGTCGCTCGACGCCACGGGTTGCCTGGTCTGCCCCTGGCACGGGTCGCGCTACGACCTCGAGACGGCGCGATGGTCGAGGGGCCGCACGGCTTCCTCTGGTACGTCGGCCGTACGCCCGGCTACTCCCAGCTGGTCCAGGCGTACGCCAACGTGCTGCGCCTCCGGACGGCGACCGTCGTGCGGATCGGAAGGATCCTGCGGGTCGAGTCGTAGCAGGGACGGTCAGGCCGTGGCGGCCAGCGCGCCGGCCACGACGATGAGACCCCACGCGGCCACCTCGCGGTCGAGGGGCGTGCGCCGGCTCTGCGG
>JAODNF010000333.1 GCA_025464915.1 Frankiales bacterium
GTGCTGCGCTACACGTCCCTGCTGAAGCAGCCGGCGCGGGTGACGTGCGGCCTGTCGGACTCCCTGCTGCCCGGGTCCCGTCGGCTCGTCGAGATCGACCCCAGGGTCGAGCACGAGTTCCGTCCCGGCGGCCACGACGCGCCCTTCTGGCGCGCCTCGGCCCCCAAGCAGCTCGCGTTCGTCGGCCGCTACCTGATCTCGGGCGGGAGCTGACCGACGATCGTCAGTGACGTGACGGCGCGGGTCAGGGCGACGTACAGGACCCGCAGCGGGAGCTGGTCCGGGTCGACGAGCACCACGTGGTCGAACTCGAGCCCCTTGACGTCGGCAGCCCGCACCAGGGTCACGGGAGCAGCGAGCCCCTCGTCCGAGAGGGGGACCACGCCGGGGACGTCCTCGTTCAAGACCTCGGGTACGACGATGGCGACAGATCCCTTCCCGCGCAGGCGATCCACGGCTTCGACCACGGTCTCGGAGAAGCCCACCGCGCCTACGACGTGCCGTAGCGACGACGCCGGCGGCAGGGACGGCGCGATGGTCGGCAGCAGCCGGTTGGCCAGCTCGAGGACATCGCGGGGAACCCGGTAGCCGATCGTCAGCGCCTGCACCGTGCCGTCCGGCTTGCCGAGGTGCTCGAGCACCCGCTGCCAGTCGCCCACGGCCCACGGGGTCGTCGCCTGCGCCTGGTCGCCGAGGACCGTCAGCGAACCGGCGAGGGCCCGGCGCCCCACCACGCGCAGCTGCATGGCGGACAGGTCCTGCGCCTCGTCGAGGATCACGTGGGCGAACCCGGTCTGCCGCTCGATGAGCCAGGCCGCCTCGTCCAGCAGCGGCAGGTCGGCGCGGCTCCACCTCGTCCCGGAGGTCTGCAGCAGCGCGACGTCCTCATCGCTGAGCGCACCCTTGGGAGGATCGGTGAGGACGCTGCGGACGAGGTCGGTCGGCTTGACCGCGCGCCAGCAGGCGTCGACGTACTGCTTGACGACGGTCGACTTCGCGAGCTGCTCGACCGACGAGCCGGACTGGGCGATGCCCTCGTCCTCCTTCTGCCGGACGATCACCGCGGCCAGCGCGGCAGCGAGCGCCCTGCGGCCCGCCTCCCAGCCCAGCCTGCGGCCGCGGACGGCCCGCTCGAGCTCACGCACCTGGTCCGGGTAGACGCGCCAGCGACGGGCGCCGTACGAGTGCACGAGCGGCTCCGTGGGCCGCACGACGGACCGCCACAGCGCCTTCTCGAGCAGCCCCGCCATCCGCGCGTCGCCCTTCAGCACCGCCAGGTCCTCCGGGTCGGTCCCCGTGACGCGGACCTTCGGGCAGAGGTCGTCGACGGTCGCCTGCGTGACCCGGATCTCGCCGAGGGCAGGCAGCACCTCCTGCACGTAGGACAGGAACGCGCGGTTCGGGCCCACCACGAGCACGCCGGTCTGCAGCCGCTGACGGTGCGCGTAGAGCAGGTACGCAGCCCGGTGCAGCCCCACGGCCGTCTTGCCCGTGCCCGGCGCCCCCTGGACGGCGATCGTCGCCTCGAGCGGCGCCCGGACCAGGCTGTCCTGCTCCGGCTGGATGGTGGCGACGATGTCGCGCATCGGGCCGGTACGGGGTCGCTCGATGTCCTCGACGAGCAGCTGGCTCACGCCGAGCGGCCGGTCGAGACGGTCGTCCTCGAACGCCGTGAGCGCCCCGTCGCGGTAGCCGAAGCGCCGGCGCAGGTGCACGCCCATCGGATCGCTCGCCGACGCCCGGTAGTAGGGCTCGCTGATCGGTGCGCGCCAGTCCACGACGACCGGCTCGCCGTCCTCGCCCGTGACGTGCCGGCGGCCGACGTGGAAGACCTCGTCCTCGGCTCCGGCGGCCCGGCTGTAGTCGAGGCGGCCGAAGAACAGCGGCGTGACCCCGTCGTCGAGGAGCTGGTCGAACCGCCGGGCGAGTGTCGCGGCCAGCGCGCGGGTGGTCAGCTCGTCGTTGCCCCACTGGTTCTGGTTGTCCAGCAACCAGCCGGTCGACTCCCGCATCCGGTGCAGATCGGCCCTCGCCCGGCGGAGGTGCTCCCTCTCCTGCTCGAGCACGTCCACCACCTCTGGGACACTAGTCGGGTGACCCACCTGCTCGATCCCACTGCCGGCGCCGGTTCCACCCGTGACGGGCTGGACGCCTGGCGCGAGCTGACGGCGGAGCAGCAGCCGACCTGGCCCGACCGTCAGCTGCTGAAGGAGACGATCGACACGCTCACGTCGGTCCCGCCGATCGTGCAGCCGCACGAGTGCGACGTGCTGCGCGAGCGGCTCGCAGGGGTGGCCCGCGGCGAGGCGTTCCTGCTGCAGGGCGGCGACTGCGCCGAGACCTTCGACGCCAACACGGCTGAGGGCATCCGCGGCAAGGTCCGCACCCTGCTGCAGATGGCGATCGTGCTGACCTACGGCGCGTCGCTGCCGGTCGTGAAGGTCGGCCGGATGGCGGGGCAGTACGCCAAGCCGCGGTCGGCGGACATCGAGACGACGACGGGACTGCCGTCCTACCGCGGTGACGCCGTCAACGAGCTGCACGGCGAGCGGACGCCGGACCCGCGCCGACTGGTCCGGGCGTACGCCAACAGCGCGGCCGCGCTGAACTTCATGCGCGCCATGGCGACCGACGGGTCGGCGGACCTGGAGAAGGTGCACGACTGGAACACCGCGTTCGTCGCGTCGTCACCGCTGGGTCACAAGTACGAGGAGCTCGCCACCGACATCGAGCGGGCGCTGGCCTTCATGAAGGCCTGCGGCCTGGACATCTCGAGCATGCCCGCGACCCATGGCGTCGAGCTCTACTCGAGCCACGAGGCGCTGCTGCTCGACTACGAGCGGGCTCTCACCCGGTACGACGACACCGGCACCCGCGCCTACGGCCTGTCCGGCCACCTGCTCTGGGTGGGAGAGCGCACCCGTCAGCTCGACGGCGCGCACATCGACCTGCTGAGCCGGCTGTCGAACCCGATCGGCCTCAAGATCGGCCCGTCGACGACGCCTGAGGAGGCGCTCGCCCTCATCGACCGCCTCGACCCGTCGCACGTCCCGGGCCGGCTGACGATCATCAGCCGGATGGGCGCAGGCAGGGTCCGGGACGTGCTGCCGGCGATCGTCGAGCATGTCACCGACCGGCGCGGGCCGGGCTCGGTCATCTGGTGCTGCGACCCGATGCACGGCAACACCCGCGAGACAGCGAACGGTTACAAGACACGGCACTTCGACGACGTCATGGACGAGGTGCGCGGCTTCTTCGAGGTGCACGCGTCGCTCGGCACCCATCCCGGTGGCGTGCACGTCGAGCTCACCGGCGACGAGGTCACCGAGTGCCTCGGCGGCGCCCACCAGCTGACCGACGAGGACCTCGCCGGCCGCTACGAGACGGCCTGCGACCCGCGCCTCAACAACGGCCAGTCGCTCGAGCTCGCGTTCCTGGTCGCGGAGATGCTCCAGCGCCGCTAGGCCCGTGGGCGCGGGTGCGCGATCGCACCTCGACGTGCATGGTGCGCACCTGCCTGACGCTGGGCAGCTGTCCCGGGGGATCGCCGTGCCATCGCGTGGCGAGGTGCGGGATGTGCCACCCGCATGCGAGATCGGACGACGATGCTGCCGCCCTCCTGCCCGACGCGTCCCCGAAGGGCCATCGCGCACGCCGGTGTCCTGGCGCGCACGGCTCAGGTCTGGGTGAAGGTCGCCGTCTGCGTGGTGCTCCCGTCGTCGACGACGACGCTGTGGTCGCCGGGTAGGCCCTGCGGGTCGTCGGCGCTGACCGTGGTCTGGAAAGCGCCGGAGTCGTCGCTCGTCGTCGAGGCGGTCGCGCCCACGGCGTTGAGCTGCGTCCGGTAGCTGATGTTGATCGTCGTGTTGGGCAGGAAGTTCTCGCCCGTCACGGTGATCTGCGAGTGGTTCGGCCCGGAGGTGGGGTCGAGCGTGATGAAGGGCTGGGCCACCGTCGCGGTGGCGGTGGCCGTCACCGACGGTGTGAGGCTCGGCGTCGGTGAGGGGGTGAGCGACGGCGGCAGGAACGTGAGGCGCGGCATCGGCGACGACGTCGGCGTGGGAGTCGGGCTGAGCGTCGGCAGCGGCACGGTCAGGACGGGAGCCTGCGTGACGAGGTTGAAGTTGCGCACCTGCGCGTCGACGGAC
>JAODNF010000366.1 GCA_025464915.1 Frankiales bacterium
CTCGCTTGCTGGCGCCGAGCAGGTAGCCGACGTAGGCCATCGTCACGCAGACGAAGGCGAACAGCGGGAAGCTCAGGTAGGGCTGGCGCAGCAGGAACACCGGCCAGGCGACGAAGGCCCCGAAGAACACGCCGGCCACGGTGCCCATGCCGCCGGCGACGAGCTCCTCCGCCGACACCTCGTGCAGCCGGGTGCGGGCCCGCTCGGCGCTGGTCGCCGTGGTCCGCCCGAGCACGCCGCCGAGCACGTACCCGAGCCCCGAGCCGAGGATCAGCCCGACGGCAGTGCCGTTGAACGCCCCGAGCACCCTGGTGTCCGGGCTGATGCCCGTGCCGACCTCGTAGCCGGCCCCGGCGAAGAACACGACGACCAGGAAGCGCAGCGCCTCCAGCACCGGCGTGGGCGTCCTCCGAACAGCACGACGCCGGGGCGAGCTGCCGCTCGACCCCGGCGCGCTGCCGGACTTCGCCATGTGCCTAGCTGGCCAGGACCTCGTCGAGGATCGCCTCGGCCTTGTCCTCGTTCGTCCCCTCAGCGAGGGCCAGCTCGCTGACGAGGATCTGGCGTGCCTTGCTCAGCATCCGCTTCTCGCCCGCGGACAGGCCGCGCTCCTTGTCACGCCGCCAGAGGTCGCGGACGACCTCCCCGACCTTGTTGATGTCGCCGGAGGCGAGCTTCTCGAGGTTGGCCTTGTAGCGCCGCGACCAGTTGGTCGGCTCCTCGACGGCCGGTGCGCGGAGCACCTCGAAGACCTTGTCGAGACCGGCCTGGCCGACGACGTCACGGACGCCGACGATCTCTGCGTTGTCCGCAGGAACCCGGACGGTCAGGTCGCCCTGAGCGACCTTGAGGACCAGGTAGACCTTGTCCTCGCCCTGAATGGTGCGCGTCTCGATCGCCTCGATCAGAGCTGCGCCGTGGTGCGGGTAGACGACTGTCTCGCCAACCTTGAACGTCACGTGGTGGTCCTCTCGCCGACCCTCAGGTTAGCACGTCCCGGCCCCGGCCCGCCGGGGTCGTGCGAGGCAAAACTGCAGGTCAGAAGGCACGTCCGGTCGTCCCCGCCCCGCAAATGGGTCTTGACAACCATGCCTTCGGGATGCAACCAGTGGGTCCGGTGAGACGTCTCGTCCTGGCCTGCCACCCGGCCCCCGCCCTGGCCGTGACCGCCCTCGCGACGGCCCTCGCGGCCTCGGTCGACGCCCGGCCGGTCCGGGTCGCGCTGGCGTTCCTGGCCGGCCAGCTGTCGGTCGGCTGGAGCAACGACTGGATCGACGCCGAGCGGGATCGCGCCGTCGCGCGCCCCGACAAGCCGGTCGTCCAGGGCCTGCCGGTGAGCACCGTGAGCGCGGCCGCACTGCTGGCCGCGGCGGCCTGCGTGCCGCTGTCGCTCGCCCTCGGGTGGCGGGCCGGGATCGCGCACCTCGTCGCGGTCGCGAGCGCCTGGGCCTACAACCTCGGCCTGAAGGCGACGATCGCGTCGTTCGCCCCGTACGCCCTGTCCTTCGGGCTCGTGCCGAACGTCGTCACCCTCGTCGAGCACAGGTGGGCGCCCTGGTGGGCGACCACCGCCGGCGCCCTGCTGGGGGTCGGCGCGCACGCCGCCAACGTGCTCCCCGACCTCGCCCAGGACGCCCAGACAGGGGTACGAGGACTGCCTCAGCGGCTGGGAGCCCGCGGGGCCTCCTGGCTCGCCGGCGGCTGCCTCATGGCCGCCAGCCTGGTGCTCAGCCCCCTGGCCGTCGTGCCCGCCGTGCTCCTGTTCGCCGCCGGACTGGCGCGCGGGGGCCGAGCCGTGTTCCTGTCCACCCTGGCCGTCGCGGCTGTGGACGTGGGCCTGCTGCTGCTCCGCGGGGCGGACCTGCTCCACGGTGGGTGACACTGGAGGGGTGCCGTGTCCTCCTCCGCGCTCGACGCGCCGCGTCCTCGCCGTGGCCCTGCTGCTGCTCACCGGGCTGACCGCCTGCAGCGGCAGCAAGCACACGGCTGCGCCGCTGGCCTACCACGGGGTCGAGACCCAGGCCCCGCAGCCGCTGCGCCCGAGCTTCGTCCTGACGGACACCAGCGGGAAGCGGTACGACTTCGCCGCCGAGACCCGGGGCCGCCCGACCTACGTGTACTTCGGCTACACGCACTGCCCGGACGAGTGCCCGACCGCCATGTCCGACGTCGCCTCCGCGCTGCGCAAGGCTCCGAAGGACGAGGCGGCCAAGGCGGTCGTCGTGTTCGTCACGACCGACCCCAAGCGCGACACCCCGGCGGTCCTGCGCAGGTTCCTCGACCAGTTCTCACCCAGCATCGTGGGGCTGCTCGGCACCCAGGCCGAGCTCGACGCCGCCCAGACGGCGGCGGGCGTGAGGGTGGCCTCGGTCGGGGCCCCGATCCCGACGGTCCCCGGCCACCCGGACCAGCACCTCACCGAGGCCGGCACCGCACCGCACAACCACTTCGGCCAGCCGCTTGGATACTCTGTCACCCACTCAGCGGTGATCTTCGCCTACAACGCGGACGACCGGCTCCCGGTCCTCTACCCGGGTGGCGTGACCGTCGCTGACATCGCCAACGACCTACCCCTGCTGCTCGACCCGCGGCGGGCAGCTGACTGAGAGAGGACCGCCCTCGTGAGGACGCGCCTGTTGCCCGCCGCCCTGCTGGCGAGCGGCCTGCTCCTGTCCGGCTGCGGCACCGGCCTGCAGGCGACGACCTACACCAAGGAGAAGGCGCCCCGCGACTTCAGCGGCGCGACCGCCGGCGACCTGGACATCCGCAACCTGGGCATCGCGCCGCCGTCGACGGGCATCGTGCTCAAGGCAGGTGACCACGCCACGCTGACGGGCAGCTTCGTCAACACCGGCACCGTCGACGACAAGCTGGTCTCGGTCAGCAGCGACGCGGCAGCGACGGCCACGGTCGTCCCGGGAGGCACCGCCACGGACGTCACCATCCCGGCCGGCGGCGACGCGGACACCTGGTCCGCCGACCTCGTCCTGAAGGCCGACACCTCGGTGGGCCAGTACCTCACGGTCACGCTGGTCTTCGAGCGCGCGGGGACGGTCACCGACCTGCAGGTCCCGATCCGCAGCGGTGACACCGGCCTGAGCTCTCGCGCTCCGGAGCAGGACCCCTACGGCTCCGGCGAGTAGCCCCCTGACTGTCGGCCCGGGGATCTAGCCTGCGGCGCATGCCCAAGCCCGCCGTCGCCAGCCGCTCTCAGAAGGCGCCCTTCCGCTGCAGCGAGTGCGGCACGACCGTCGGCAAGTGGGTCGGCCGCTGCCCGGAGTGCCAGGCCTGGGGCTCGGTCACCGAGACGGCCGCGACCCGCGTCCGGCTGACGAGCGGCCCCGTCAGCACCCCGGCGACCCGCATCAGCGAGGTCAGCGCGGAGGACGCGCGCTCCCGGGAGACCGGCGAGCCCGAGCTCGACCGGGTCCTCGGTGGCGGCATCGTGCCGGGGGCCGTCGTGCTCCTCGCCGGTGAGCCGGGCGCCGGCAAGTCGACGCTGGCCCTGTCGGTCGCCTCGAAGGCCGCCACCGAGGCCGGCCCCACGCTCTACGTCACCGGTGAGGAGTCGGCCGCCCAGATCCGGCTCCGGGCCGGTCGGACCGGCGCCCTCAACGAGCACCTGTGGGTCGCGGCCGAGACCGACCTCGGGGCCGTGCTCGCCCACCTCGACACCGTCCAGCCGGCCCTCCTCGTCGTCGACTCGGTCCAGACCATCGGGTCGGGCGAGGTCGAGGGGTCGGCCGGCGGCGTGACGCAGATCCGGGCGGTCACCTCCGCGCTCATCGGGGTCGCCAAGGAGCGCGGCATCGCGACGATCCTGATCGGGCACGTCACCAAGGACGGCAGCATCGCCGGACCTCGGCTCCTCGAGCACCTGGTCGACGTCGTGCTGCACTTCGAGGGCGACCGGCACTCGACCCTCCGGCTGGTCCGGGCGGTCAAGAACCGCTACGGCGCCGCCGACGAGATCGGCTGCTTCCAGATGACCGAGGCCGGGATCGAGGGCCTCGCCGACCCGTCGGGACTGTTCCTGTCCCGGGCCGAGAAGCCGGTTCCCGGCACCTGCGTCACTGTCACCATCGAGGGCCGGCGCCCCCTGCTCGCCGAGGTCCAGGCCCTGGTCTCGGTGGCGTCGGAGAAGTCGCCGCGCCGCGTCACCTCGGGCCTGGACGGGCAGCGCGTCGCGATGGTCCTCGCCGTCGCCGAGAAGCGCGCCGGCACCGAGCTCGCGGGCAAGGACGTCCACACCGCCACCGTCGGCGGCATGCGGGTCACCGACCCCGGTTCCGACCTGGCGCTCGTCCTC
>JAODNF010000416.1 GCA_025464915.1 Frankiales bacterium
GACGGCCTGGTCCGCGGTGCTGCCGTGAAGGACACCGGCGCGGCCATCTCCGTGCCGGTCGGCGACGTCACCAAGGGTCACGTCTTCAACGCCCTCGGCAAGCCGATGGACGTCGAGGAGTCCACCCTCGACATCCAGACCCGCTGGCCGATCCACCGGCCGTCGCCGGCCTTCGACCAGCTCGAGAACAAGACCGAGATGTTCACCACTGGCATCAAGGTCATCGACCTGCTCGCGCCCTACGTCTCAGGCGGCAAGATCGGCCTGTTCGGCGGTGCCGGCGTCGGCAAGACCGTCATCATCCAGGAGATGATCTACCGCGTCGCCAAGGAGTTCTCCGGCGTCTCGGTGTTCGCCGGTGTCGGCGAGCGCACCCGCGAGGGCAACGACCTGTTCGGTGAGATGACCGAGTCCGGCGTCATCAACGACACCGCGCTGGTCTTCGGCCCGATGGACGAGCCGCCGGGCACCCGCCTGCGCGTCGCCCTGTCGGCCCTCACGATGGCGGAGTACTTCCGCGACGTCCAGAAGCAGGACGTGCTGCTGTTCATCGACAACATCTTCCGCTTCACGCAGGCGGGTTCCGAGGTCTCCACCCTCCTCGGCCGCATGCCGTCGGCCGTCGGCTACCAGCCGACGCTCGCCGACGAGATGGGTGTGCTCCAGGAGCGCATCACCTCGACCCGTGGTCACTCGATCACCTCGCTGCAGGCGATCTACGTCCCCGCCGACGACATCACCGACCCTGCGCCGCACACCGCGTTCACGCATCTCGACGCGACGACCAACCTCAACCGCGCGATCTCCGAGAAGGGGATCTACCCGGCCGTCGACCCGCTCGACTCGACATCCCGCATCCTGTCGGCGGCCTACCTCGGTGACGACCACTACAACACCGCGCGTGAGGTGCAGCGCATCCTGCAGAAGAACAAGGAGCTGCAGGACATCATCGCGATCCTCGGCATCGACGAGCTCTCCGAGGAGGACAAGGTCCTGGTCAACCGGGCCCGTCGCATCGAGCGCTTCCTGAGCCAGCCGTTCTTCGTGGCCGAGCAGTTCACCGGCCAGCCCGGCAAGTTCGTCCCGCTCGACGAGACGATCGACTCCTTCAAGCGCCTGACCCAGGGCGACTACGACCACATCCCGGAGCAGGCGTTCTTCCTCTGCGGTGGCCTCGAGGACGTCGAGGCGAACGCGAAGAAGCTCGCGAGCTAAGAGCCTCCCTGCGTCGCAAAGGGCGGTCACTCCTCGCAGTGGCCGCCCTTCGTCGTACCCCGCCCCGCCCGCTGCCCACCGACGATCTTCCGCACCTCGGGGTGCGGGCCGGCGTGTCGGGCACCACGAGCGGAAGATCGTCCCGACCCAGCAGACGATCTTCCGCATCCCGGGGTGCGGGCCGGCGTGTCGGGCACCACGAGCGGAAGATCGCGCCCGCACGGTTGGATGGGGGCATGACGCACCCCTGGGTCGGAGCTGACGAGAACGCGCTGCCGCGCAAGGAGCTGTCGCCCCCGGTCGACGTCGAGCCGCCGCTGCACGGCGCGGGGGGAGTGGGCTGCAACGCGTGCGAGCACGAGCCGGACCAGTGGGACCTCTACGAGGACGACCTGTGGCGGGTCCGGGCGCTGCACCAGGACATGACGTTCCCGGGCAGTGCGATGCTGCACTCGAAGCGGCACGCCAACGGCATCGCCGACCTGACCCCGCAGGAGGCGGCGACGTTCGGCGTGATGTGCCAGCGGATCACGCAGGCGCTGCTGTCGCGCGAGGCCGGCAGCCCCGGGTACGGCGACGGCCGCGTGGGCCGGGTCCACATGCACTTCTGGGGCGACGGGGGCGAGCACTTCCACGTCTGGTTCTTCCCGCGTCCGCTCGGCTACCTCGACCTGCGCGGCTCCTTCCTCGTGGAGTGGGAGGAGCTGCTGCCACCGGCCTCGGAGGCCGAGCTGTTGGCCGGAGCCGCCGATCTGCGCGCGCGGCTCAACCGGTAGGATCGTCTGACCGCCTGAAACCCTGCCTGTTGGAGGATCCCCGTGGCTCTGCACGTCGAGCTGGTCTCGGTCGAGCGCGAGGTCTGGAGCGGCGAGGCCAGCATGGTCATCGCCCGCACGACCGAGGGCGAGATCGGCATCCTGCCCGGTCACGCGCCGCTGCTCGGCCAGCTCGCAGAGGGCTTCGACGTCCGCATCCAGCAGGAGACCGGCGGCGAGCTCGCCGTGACGGTCAGCGGAGGGTTCCTGTCGGTCACCGACGGGGGCGTCACGATCCTGGCCGAGCAGGCCACCCTGCCGGGCGAAGCGGTCTCGGCCTAGGCAACCCGGCTCGCCACGGCACCCAGACTCCGTGCTGACCCTGGACCTGCTCCTCGGCGCGGTCCTGCTTGTCCTGCTCCCCTTCCTGGCGATCTCCGCCAGACGGCGCCTGCTCGCCCGTGAGGGCGGCGCGATCGAGGTGTCACTGCGGCTGAAGAACAAGCGGCACGGCGGCGGCTGGGTGCTCGGGGTCGGGCGCTACGCCGGCGACGACCTGCAGTGGTTCCGGGTGTTCAGCCTGAGCCCGCGGCCGCGGCGGACGCTGTCGCGCCGCGACGTCGAGGTACGCGGCCGCCGGCAGCCGAAGGGGCCGGAGGCGCTGGCCCTGCTGAAGGGGGTCGAGGTCATCGAGCTGGTGACGCCCACCGGCAGCACGGAGATCGCGTTGGACTCCTCGGCCCTGACGGGGTTCCTCGCCTGGCTCGAGGCCCGTCCGCCTGGCGCCACCCTCCCGGCCTGACTAGGTTCGACGACGTGCGCAGGATCATCTACGCAAGCCGGGCCGTCCACGACTTCACGGACAGCGACCTCGTGAACCTGCTGCTGCGCGCCCGCGCGGTCAACGAGGACCATCACGTCACCGGGATGCTGGTCTACTCCGCGCGCAGCTTCCTGCAGCTGTTCGAGGGAGAAGAGTTCGACGTCGAGGTCGTGTGGGACCGCATCCGGCTCGACGACCGGCACATCGACCTCCGGGTGCTCCAGGACGGGCCGGCGGGCAGCCGGCAGTACGCCGACTGGTCGATGGGGTTCGAGCACGTCGACGCCGCCGAGCTCGAGCGCACCCTGCCGGGGTACCGGGCGTCGGTCGCCTACCCGTTCGTCAGCGCCGAGCTGGTCGCGAGGGCCGACACTGCCGAGACGCTGCTGTCGCTCTACGCCCGTCGCTCCTGACGGAGCAGGTCGCGCGCCTCCTGAGCGCCGTCGAGGAGCCGGTTCACGCGGCTCCGGACCAGCCACCCCTCCGGCGTGCGGGCGAAGGTCCAGCGGTTCGCGGCGACCCGCCACACGTGCGTCTTGCGGAACACGATCGACTGGTTCACCGCCGTCGCCGTGTCGCCGTCGACGACGACGTGCGGCATCCCCATGACGTGGGCGACGCCCTCGGCGATGAGCCCCTGGTGACCACCGCCGTGCACCATCGCCGCGATCTGCGCGCGGCCCTCGAAGCGCATGCCCGCGACGTCGTACCAGCCGTCCTCGGTGAACAGGGACGCGACCGCGTCTCCGTCGCCCGTGTCGACCGCCGGGCCGTAGGCCGCGACGAGCTGCGTGATGGCCACCACGTCGTCAGCGCTCATAGCGGCCCCTCAGCATCTCGGCGAACCCGCGGACCACAGCATCGCGCGGATGCCGGCTCAAGCGCTCGGCTGTCGCGTCACCGCCGATCACGTGGACCGGGCCGTGGGGGAGCTGCTCGAGTCCCTCGCGCGCCACGTCCTCCGGGTCGGCGGCGCCGTCGAGCCTCATGCCGGCCCGCTCCATCGCCGGCGTGCGGGTCAGCCCGAGGACCAGGTGCAGCACGTCGACGCCGTGCGGCTGCAGCTCGAGCCACAGGCCCTCGGTGAGGACCCGCTGGAAGGCCTTCACCGCTGCGTACGTCGCGATCCGCTCCTGGCCGACGTACCCGGCCATCGACCCGACCGTGATGATGCCACCGGCCCCTCGTGCCTTCAGCCGGGCGCCGACGTGGTGCAGCAGCGGCAGAGCCGCGGTGACGTTGAGGTGGACGACCTGCTGGTGCCCGGCAGCGTCGCCGTCGACGAACTCGTGGCCGTAGGAGTTGGCGCCGGCGTTGAGGACGAGCAGGCCGAGGTCGAGATCGGCTGTGGCGTCGAGGATCTCGCCCACCCCTCGGGTGAGATCGATAGTCAGCGTGCGGCACTCGACGCCGAGCGATCGCACCTCGGCAGCGGTCTGCTCGAGCGGCCCGGGCTTTCGGGCCACCAGGACAGAGGAGACCCCGGAGGCGGCGAGCTGCCGCGCGAAGGCCGCGCCCACCCCCTCGGAGCCACCGGTGATGAGCGCCCACGGGCCGTACCTCATGCGGGCAGCTCGGGAGCCCACGCCAACCCGTTGATGTGCGAGCCGCCATCGACGAACAGCGTGTTGCCGGTGAGGTAGCGGGCGCCCTCGCTGGCGAGGAAGACGGCGACGGGCGCGACGTCGTCGTAGGGGTCGCCCATGCGGCCCATCGGGTTGGTGGCAGCCGCCATCTCGCCGATCTCGGGGTTCGTCGCCGTGACGCGCTCGAGGGCCGCGCTGACCGCGGCCGGGCAGATGACGTTCGCGACGATCCCCGTCGCGGCCCACTCGCGCGCGGCGGTCCGGGTGAGGGTGCGCAGCGCCTCCTTGGCGGCGTTGTACTCCACGGAGCCGATGTGGGCGTTGACGCCGTTCAGGCTGCACATGCTGATGATCCGGCCCCAGCCCTTGGCCTTCATCACGGGGAAGGCGGCCCGCATCGCGTCGTACGGCCCGAAGAACCCGACGCCGAAAGCACTGTCGAACCCCGCGCGGGTCTTGTTCTCGACCCGGCTCAGCTCACCGCCTCCCCAGGCGTTGTTCACGAGCACGTCGAGGGTGCCGAAGGCCGCGATCGTGCTGGCAACGGCGTCTGATGCCTGGGTGCGGACATCACACGGTACGAAGCAGGCACCGATCTCCTTGGCCGTCTGCTCACCCTGCCCCGCGTTGAGGTCGGCGATCATGACGCGCGCGCCCTCGTCGACGAAGCGCTTCGCGATGCCGCGCCCGATGCCCTCCGCCCCGCCGGTCACCAGCGCCACGCGTCCGTCGAGCTGCATCCGTCCCCCTAGCGCTGCGGCCCTGCCGAAAGGACCCCGCGCACCTCGTCCTCGGTGATGTCGTACGGCGAGAACCCTCTCATCCACCAGGTCGCCCCGACAGCCTCGTACGGGCGGGGGTCGCTCTCGTCCTGCGCGCCGACCGCCACGTCGAAGGGCCGGTCCGGGCGCTCCAGTGCCTCGAGCGTCTCCGCCAGCTTGTCAGGGGAGTCGATGTCGATGGGGAACACGCCGTCGTGACGGGCAGCCCGCCGGAGCGGCTTCGCGTTGCCGTAGCGGACCGCGACCCAGACGGGGAGCCGGTCCTGCAGGGGCGTCGGCCTGATGAACATGTCCTCGGCCAGGTAGTGCTCGCCCTGGTGGTCGAGCGGCTGGCCGGTCCAGGCGTCCCGCAGCAGCTGCAGGCCCTCGTCGAGCATCGCGCCGCGGATCCGGTCGTCGGTCTCCTCGCCGGTGTGCGTCAGCTCGCCGCTGTTGTCGCCGCCGATGCCGACGCCCAGCACGACGCGGCCGCTGCTGAGCCGGTCCAGCGACACGACCTCACGCGCGACCTTCAGCGGGCGCCGTCGGGGGAGCGGCGTGATCATCGGTCCGAGCCGCACGCTCTCGGTCGTCATGGCCATCGCCGCCAGCGTGACCCACGGGTCCGCGATGCCCTCGACCGGCGCGCGGTAGTCGATGTGGTCCCAGACGAACACGCCGTCCCACCCGGCCGCCTCGGCATCGGCCGCGATCGAGGCGACGACTCGCGGCTCGGCGAGCTCGTCGAAGATGGGTAGGAACAGCCCGTGCTTCACCGCTCGCCGCCCGGCTTCCAGAGGACGTCGCCGTCCGGGTTCGCGTACCGCGACAGGATGAACAGCAGGTCGCTGAGCCGGTTTAGGTAGAGCGCCGCCTCGGTATTGGTGCGCTCGCCGTCGACCTCGATCAGCGCCCACACCGCCCGCTCCGCGCGCCGCACGACCGTCCGCGCGACGTGCAGGAGGGCCGCGCCCGGTGTGCCGCCCGGGAGGATGAAGCTCGACAGCTTCTCGAGCTGCGCGTTGTAGTGGTCGCACGCCTCCTCGAGGCGTTGGGTGTACTCCGGCAGCACCCGCAGCGGCTCGTACCCGAGGTCCCCGGTGACGACCGGCGTCGACAGGTCGGCGCCCACGTCGAACAGGTCGTTCTGGACCCGCCGCAGCAGCGTCCAGACGTCCTCCGGCAGCTCTCCGAGGGCGAGTGCCACGCCGATGGCGCTGTTGGCCTCGTCGACGTCCGCGTACGCCGCAAGTCGCGGGTCGGTCTTGCTCACCCGGCTCATGTCCCCGAGGGCCGTCGTCCCGCCGTCGCCGGTCTTCGTGTAGATGCGCGTGAGGTGGACGTTCATGCGGCCGAGCCTACGGAACCCGCCGATCCCCGCGGTCCAGGGACATCCGAGCGGCGACTCGCGGGCGTGTCGGACCCCGATGTCCCAGGGACTCCGGCTCAGCCGCACTCCTTGTCGCCGCACGTGAGCTTCGCGATGCCCTCGGTGAGGATGATCGAGTCGTCACCCCGGTGCACCTGCACCCGGTCCTGCTGCGCCCTCGGGTCGCGGTCGACGAGGCCGACGGCGTCGAGGTCGCTGCGCCCGCTGGCAACGTCACCGAACGCGCTCGCGGCGTCGGGGGAGTAGCCGATGCGGCCGGCGCCCGGGCGGGGCAGCAGCACCAGCAGGTCCCTGGCCCCAC
This sequence comes from Frankiales bacterium, assembly GCA_025464915.1. GTDB lineage: Bacteria > Actinomycetota > Actinomycetes > Mycobacteriales > SCTD01 > RYN-111. Next base: position 6,832 of record JAODNF010000416.1, read on the forward strand.
CGGTCGCGAAGACCGCACCGAGGACCCACGGGTCCCGAGGCGTCTCGGGTCCGAGGAAGAACGTGCCGCTGCTGTCGAAGGCCACGGTGTGAGCCGCCGCCTCGCCGTCGTCCCAGGCCTGACCGATCGTGAAGCGCAGCCCGTTGTGGGTGCCGTCGTAGAGCGAGCGGTAGCTGCCGTGGCCGGTCTTGCCCGTCGCCCGTTCGTAGGCCTGGATGAGGTCGGGGCCCGACACCGTCTGCGCGTCGCCGCGGTGCACCCAGGTGTCGAGCACGTTGACCGGCGTCCCGGTGAAGGGCGGCGTCCAGTCCGGCGCCGGCTCGGTGACGACGGTCCCGTCGGCCTCGGTCACCCGGATCGAGTCGTTCGGGTCCTCAGCTGCGATCGGCACGATGCCCACGCCCTTCGGTGCCTGACCCACGTCACTGATCTGCTGGAAGCCGTTGCCCTCTGAGCTGTACTCGACGAGGGCGTCCGGGGCCGCGACGACGATGAGCCGCTGCGGTTCCACCCAGGTGAGGACCCGCAAGTCGTCCGGGAGCGGAGTGACCGCCGGCGTGTGCTTCACGAGATTGCCGACACTCGTGGGGATCGTGGCAAGACCGGGTCGAGTCGATGACGTGCTGATGCCGTAGACCTGGTAGTCCGCGAGGTCGGGACTCGTCTTGCGGACGTAGAGGGGGCTGCACTCGCAATCGTCCAGCAGGTGGGGCTCGATCTGCTCGCCGCGCACTGCCCAAGGGGCCTGCGGGTCAAGCGCGACGGAGTCCGGCGTGGGGCTGGGATCACCGGGCTGACGGACGGCGGTGGAGCCGGAACCAGAGACCAGGAGAGGTACGGCGACGGCAACGGCTACGACGACCGCAGCCGCACCCGAGACCGACGAGACGATCCGACGGCGACGCAGGCCGCGGGCGCGGTTCTCGATGCCGCCGAGCGGGTCGGGCGCGGGGTCCACGCGGCCGGCGCGGGAGGACAGCAGAGCTCGCAGCTCGTCATCGATGGGGCTCATGCGGTCACTCCAGTGGGAAGCGTGGTGCGCGGGTCGTCGCGCAGCGAGGTGTCCTGCCGCAGGACGACGAGGGCGCGCGAGGTGGTGGACTTGACGGTGCCGACGGAGATCCCGAGCAGCGAGGCGGTCTCGGCCTCGGACAGGTCCTCGTAGTAGCGCAGCACGACGATCGCGCGCTGCCTCCTCCCGAGCCGTCCGAGGGCGGTCCAGAGGGCGTCGTGCAGGTCGGCGTCCGCGTGCGCGTCCCGCGAGGGGCGCTCCGGTGGCGCGTCGTACAAGGACTCCGGTCGCTTGCGTCGCCAGAAGCTGGTCTGGGTGTTGACGAGGGTGCGCCGGACGTAGCCGTCGAGGGCGTCGCGGTCCCGGATGCGGTCCCAGGCGAGGTAGGTCTTGGCGAGCGCCGTCTGCAGCAGGTCCTCGGCGTCGGCCCGGTTGCCGGTGAGCAGGTAGGCGGTGCGCAGCAGCGCGGCCGACCGCGCGACCACGTACTCCTCGAACGCCTTGTCCATGCCCATCAGGACGCCACCTCCGTGCTCAAGGTTGCGTCAGGTGAGCGAGTACTTCGCCCTGCTGATGGTGAAGCCGTGCGTGTCGTCGGTGCCGTGGCAGTGGATGGTCGAGGCGCTCACGGCATCGCACTGGACGAATCCGTTCTTGAACGCGTGGCCGGTCGCCAGGACCTTGGTGCCGCCCTTCACGGAGTCGCTGCCGCAGAAGAACGAGCCCTTCGTCCCCGCCTGCAGCTCGATGCCGTGGCCCCAGCCGCTGGCGCAGTCCGACGGCTGCGGGGGCAGCTTCCAGTCGCGGTGCTCCGGGTCGCAGCGGGCGTAGGCGGACTCGATGTCGCAGCCGAGGTTGCCGTCGGCGCTGCGGAAGGCGAAGGCCCCCGAGACGGCCGTGACCGCGAAGGCAGGCTTCACAGGCGGCTTCGTCACGGCCTTGGTGGGAGTCGGGCTGGGGGTGGGTCCGGCGTGCTGGACCGACGAGGACGAGCAGGCGCTCACGACCAGGACGAGCAGGAGCAAGGAGCGGCGCATGCCTCTCAACGTAGGGCACCTAGAGTCGATCGACGTGGAGCGCTTCGTGGTGACCGGCGGTGCCCGGCTCGCCGGTCAGGTGGACGTCACGGGCGCCAAGAACAGCGTGCTGAAGCTGATGGCGGCCGCGCTGCTCGCCGAAGGCACCACCACCCTGACGAACGTCCCGGACATCCTGGACGTCGCGATCATGAGCGAGCTGCTGCGCCGCCTCGGCTGCGACGTCGTCCGCGGCGAGGGCACCGTCGACGTCACGGTGCCAGCGGTCCCCGGTCACGAGGCGGACTACGACCTGGTGCGCCGGATGCGGGCGTCGATCACCGTGCTCGGGCCGCTCCTCGCCCGGTGCGGCCGGGTCAAGGTGGCGCTGCCCGGTGGCGACGCGATCGGGTCACGGGGCCTGGACATGCACGTGGCCGGTCTGGAGAAGCTCGGCGCGACCGCGACCGTCGAGCACGGCT
>JAODNF010000458.1 GCA_025464915.1 Frankiales bacterium
TGCTCCCATCACCGCGACCCAGCGCTCCCGGCTCGGCACCGGCATCTGCGTGCTGGGCCTCGTCGCGGTGGTGCTGGCCGCGTCGGGCGCCCCCCCTGCCGTCCGGGCACCGTTCGTGCTGCTGGCAGCCATGCTGCTCCCGGCGTACCCGTTGGTCGCCCGGCTCAAGGTCGACCTCCCGACCCTGCTGGCGATCGACGTCGCCGCCAGCCTCGCGCTCGAGGCCGGCCTCGCCCTGCTCACGGTGGAGCTGCGCGCGTGGCACCCCCAGCTCCTGGGCCTCGCGCTCGCCTGCTTCAGCGTCGGCGGGACGTTCGTGACGCTGACGTCGGTCCGCCACGCCGAGGCCCGGCACCTGTCGTGACGACCGTCGTCCCGCGGCGGGTCAGCCGCGCCCGCGTCCGTCGTGGTCCCGCGCTCCCGTCGAGGGAGCGGGGCGCCTGGCGCTGGTGGGTCGCCCCCCTGCTCGGCCTGCTCTGCTGGGTCTTCACGATCGCCACGATGAGCGTCGGCGAGCTGACTCCGTGGGGACTGCTGCCGGTCTTCCCGCCGGTCTTCTGGGTCGCCCTGGCCGGCACGCTGCTCAGCGCGGTGCTGCTGACCCAGCGCGAGCGGGTTCGCCATGTCGCCCTCACCGCTCACGTGAGCCTGACCATCCTGCTGCTGTACGCGACCGCCCCTGCCATCGAGCCGGTCCCCCGCGGGACCTCGGTCTACAAGCACGTCGGGATCGTGCAGTACATCGAGCGGTACGGCAGCGTCGACAGCCGCATCGACATCTACCACCGCTGGCCGGGCTTCTTCTCGCTGTCCGCGTTCTTCTCCCAGGTCGCCGGGCTGCCGGACCCGACCAGCTACGCCGCCTGGGCCGAGCCGTTCTTCGCGGCCGTCGACGCCCTGCTCGTGTTCTGCTGCGCCCAGGCCGTGACGCGCTCGGCGCGCAACGCGTGGCTGGCCGTCATCCTGTTCACCGTCGGCAACTGGATCGGCCAGGGCTACTTCTCGCCCCAGGCCTTCGGGTACGTGCTCATGCTGGGCGTGCTCCTGCTCGTGCTGGTCTCCCTGCAGGGCCCCGCCAACCGGTTCGGCGGATGGGTCGAGGGGCGGCTGCGCCGGCTGGCCCGCGTCAAGGTCCCCTCCCTCGACGAGGGCCCGTTCCCCGAGAACGGCCCGAAGCTGCGGATCGCCGGACTGGTGCTGCTGATGGACGTGGTGCTCGCCGCGAGCCACCAGCTCACGCCGTACGTCCTGCTCCTGCAGCTGGGCGCGCTGGCGATCGCGGGCTACCTCAGGCCCTGGTGGCTGGCCCTCGGGGCCGGCGTGCTGACCATCGGCTACCTGATCCCGAACCTCGACTACATCGTGAAGACGTTCGGCCTGTTCTCGGCGTCGGACCCGTTCGACAACGTGACGAAGAAGAACGTCGACGGGACGCCGGTCTTCCAGGAGCGGTTCATCACCGTCGTCGCCGGTCTGATGTTCCTCAGCGTCTTCGCTCTCGCCGCCGTCGGAGTCATCAGACGGGCCCGGGCCGGGTACGTCCGCAGCGCCACGGTGCTGGCCTTCCTCGCGTTCGCGTCGCCCGGCCTGCTCGGCGGCCAGAGCTACGGCGGTGAGGCGCGGCTGCGCGTCATGCTCTACGCCCTGCCGTGGGCGTGCGCGGCCATGGGCTGGGCGATGTCGCCGACCAACCAGCGGCGGGTCGGCGCGAAGGTCGTCGCGCCTCTCGCGAACGCCTTCTGGTTCGCGTTCGCGTTCGTCGTCTTCTTCTTCGGGCACGAGGACCTCACGTCCCTCACGCCCGGTGAGATCGGCGCGGCGGCGTTCCTGTCCGACCCGGCGAACGTGCTGCCCAACTCCGTCGTCGTCCAGATGGCGCCCAACGCGCCCGACCGCTACGGACCGCTCTACTTCAAGGCCGGCATCGGCATCGAGGCCCTGTCCTACGACCGCTTCGGCGTGGACCGGCCACTGGTGTTCCCGAGCCGGTCCGACGTCGACTTCGTGGCGGAGAAGATCCGCAATGCCGGGCCCAACGGCTACCTGCTGTTCTCCCGCGGATCGGCGAACTGGGCCCGCGACTACCAGCTCTACCCGCCCTACGCGCTGCGCGCGTTCGAGAGCGAGGTGGCGCGCTCCGGCCGCTTCCGGCTCGTCTACAGCCGCTCCACCGCCGCGGTCTACGAGCTCGTGAAGTGAGCTGGCTGACGTGACGGTCGGCGACGCCGACCTCGGCCGCGCCGCAGCACGCGGCGGGGTGTGGACCGTCGCCGGAGAGGCCACCAGCCGGGTCGCTGCGGCCGTCGTCTTCTTCGCCCTCGCGGGCGTCCTCAGCCCGGCCGAGTTCGGCCTCGCGGCCATCGCCTTCTTCTGCGTCCAGATCGCCAACTCACTCACCTACGCCGGCCTCGGTCAGGCCGTGCAGGTGCTCGGACCGGACGAGGAGCGCGACCGCACCGCCGTCGGCATGGGCCTGGTGTTCGGCCTGGCCGGGGCCGGCGTCCTGGCGGCGCTCGCCGGGCCGCTGTGCCAGGCCCTCGACGCCCCCGGCGCCACGAACCTGGTCCGCTTCGTCGGGCTGGCGCTCCCCCTCGCGCAGACGGCCGAGGTGCTGTCGGCCCTGCTGGCGCGCGACCTGCGCTTCCGGGTCACGGGCAGTGCCGTCATCGCCGGCGCCGTGGGGTCCGCGACGATCGGCCTGGGCCTCGCGGCCCTCGGCGCGGGCCCGAGCGCGCTGGTGACCCAGGCCGTGCTGCAGCACGCCATCCGGCTGCTCGTGCTCGTCGCCGCACGACCCTCGGGCTTCCGGCCGCTACTGGTGCCGGCGCGGGTCAGGGAGGTCATCCGGATCGGCCGGGTGCTGCTCGCCTCGGGCCTGTTCGAGACCTCTGCGGCCAACATCGACAACATCTGCGTGAGCGCCATCGCCGGTGCCGCCGCCCTCGGCGCCTACGGGTTCGGCTACAACCTCACGGCACTGCCCATGTACGTCGTGGGCATCGCGGTCGGCCGGGTCGCCCTGCCCGTCTACGGCCGCCTGCGGGACCGACCGCACCTGATCGGACCGTCGTTCCAGCAAGCCATCGAGGTCACGACGTGGCTCACGGCGCTGCCCCTCGGCTACGTGGCGGTCGCAGGCCCCGAGGCGCTCAGGGTGCTGTTCGGCGACAAGTGGTCGGCCATCGACGACGCGATCCGGCTGCTCGCCCTGCACGGCTGGCTGCGGGCCACCGAGACGGCTTCGACCACCGTCCTCATCGCGATCGGCCGGGCTCGCACGACCCTTGTCGTCCAGGTCGGCCAGTTCGTCCTGGCGGCCGGCCTGCTCGTCCCCCTCGTCTACTGGCACGGGCCGCTCGGGGCCGCGTTCGCGATCGTCGCTGCGGTCACGGCCGGTACGACGTACTCCCTGCTCCAGTCCACCCGCCGAACCGGAGCGTCGCGCCCCGTGCTGCTCGCGCGCCTCGTCGAGGGCGCGGCCGCCGGGGTCGCCGGGGGTGAGCTCGGGCTGCTCGTCCTGCGCGGGGAGAGCTCCTACGCCGGCCTGCTGCTGTCGCTGCTCGTCGCCGTGCTGACCTGGGGTGCCTGCCTGGTCGTGCTGCGGCAGCCCACAGTGCGCCTCGCGCTGCAGGTGTTCGGCCGGAAAACCTGACGGCCCCCATGTCTGGAGGCCGTCAGGGCACGTGGTGGCGGATGAAGGGTTCGAACCTTCGTAGGCTAAGCCGACGGATTTACAGTCCGCTCCCATTGACCACTCGGGCAATCCGCCTTGGTGCGGGAAAGACGATAGCAAGGAGTCAGCAGTGGCAGACCCGTCGTTCGACATCGTGAGCAAGGTCGACCGGCAGGAGGTCGACAACGCCCTGAACCAGGCCGCGAAGGAGGCCGCGACCCGCTACGACTTCAAGGGCACCGGCGCCGAGATCGCCTGGTCCGGCGACGACATCGTCATCAAGGCCGGCGCCGAGGAGCGCTGCGCCGCGCTGCTCGACGTGTTCAAGGAGAAGCTGGTCAAGCGGCAGATCTCGCTGAAGACCCTCGACGCCGGTGAGCCGGTCGCGAGCGGCAAGGAGTTCCGCCTGACGGCCAAGGTCGCCGAGGGCATCTCGATGGACAACGCCAAGAAGGTCTCGAAGATAATCCGCGAGGAGGGGCCCAAGGGCGTCCAGGCGCAGATCCAGGGCGACCAGCTGCGGGTGTCCGGCAAGAAGAAGGACGACCTGCAGGCCGTGATGGCGCTGCTCAAGGGCAAGGACCTCGACTTCGCGGTCCAGTTCACCAACTACCGCTGACCCCCGCCGCGAATGGACACTGCGCTGCGGAATCGGACGCGATTTCCGCAGCGCAGTGTCCATTCGCGTAGAGACGACGAGACCGCCGCCTCTGGGGGGAGCAGAGGCGGCGGCCGTCTCGTCAGGGCCCGCCGGGGGGATCGGGCCCGCGAGAGCCCTAGTGGAGCTTGGCTCCGGCCATCTCCTCGAGCCGCGCGATCCGGTCCGCCATCGGCGGGTGGGTGCTGAACAGGTTGCCGACGCCCTTGCCCCGGAAGGGGTTTGCGATCATCAGCGAGCTGGTCGGCGCGAGCTTCGGGTCCTGCACGAGCGGCCGCGCGGTGACGCCCAGCTCGAGCTTGCGCAGGGCGCTGGCGAGAGCGAGAGGGTCACCGGAGACCTCGGCGCCGGTGGCGTCGGCCTGGTACTCGCGGCAGCGGCTGATCGCCATCTGGATCACACCCGCGGCGACCGGGCCGAGGAAGGCGAACAGCAGCGCGCCGGCGGGGTTGGAGTCCTCGTCGTCACGGCCGCCGAACATGCCGGCGAACATCGCCATCTGGGCCAGGAACCCGATGGCGGTGGCGACCGTCGCGGCGACCGAGCTGATCAGGATGTCGCGGTTGGTGACGTGCCCGAGCTCGTGACCGAGGACGGCCCGCAGCTCGCGCTTGTCGAGCAGCTCGAGGATGCCCTGGGTGCAGCAGACCGCGGCGTGCTGCGGGTTGCGGCCGGTCGCGAAGGCGTTGGGGGCCTGCGTCGGGCTGATGTAGAGCGCCGGCATCGGGATCTGCATGCGACCGGCGAGCTCCTCGACGATCGCGTAGATCTCCGGGGCCTGCTCGCGCGTCACGGGCTGGGCACGCATCGAGCGCAGGGCCAGCTTGTCGCTGTTGAAGTAGGCGTAGGCGTTGAGCGCCAAGGCGATGACGAACGCGATCATCACCCCGCCCTGGCCGCCGATCAGGCCACCGGCGAGCATGAGCAGGGCAGCGAGGCCGCCGAGAAGTACGGCGGTCTTCAGGCCGTTGAAGTGCTGGTGCGTGTGCACCTGTGCCTCCTGGTGGTGTGGACATCCTGAACAACGCCTGACGCCCTCAGGTCGTTCCCTCCGGCACGTCGTTCAGCCACTGCCGCAGGTCGAACCGCTCGTGGACCATCTGGGCGGGGTCGGTCGCGGCGTGGTCGTAGCTCTTCGCCCAGAACAGCGCGTCGAACGGGCACACCTCGATGCAGATGCCGCACCACATGCACAGCCCGAAGTCGATCGCGAACCGGTCCAGGACGTGCACGACCCGCGGCCGGGCGCCCTCCTCCTGGACGGTCTGCTTGTGGCTGTCGATCTCGATGCACCAGTCCGGGCACTCGCGCGCGCACAGCATGCAGCTGGTGCAGGCGTTCTCGTCGAGGGCGATGATCCCGCGGCTGTTGTCGGGAACCGGGTACGTCATGGCCGCGACCCCTTGCGTCCGCTCGGGTGGCCATCGCTGAGCGCCGGGCGAGCGGACGCAGCGCCCTCGTCGTACCGGTGGATGCCGCCTCGCCGTGACTGTGCGGAGCCGCCGCGTGGGCGCAGGCGGGAGGTCCGCACAGTGCTGCTCATGTCGGCCACTCGCGGGTGCCGAGGGGCTTGGCGCGGCGGCGCCGGGGCACGGCGAGGTCCGCGTCGGACTCGCCGGGGTCCTTGGCACCGGGCCACTGCTTGGCCTCGCGCGCGGCGAGGACGAAGTCCTTGCGCAGGGGGTGGCCCTCGAAGCTCTCGGGCAGCAGCAGGGGTGCGGTGTCGTGGCCGTCGAAGGCGATGCCGAACATCTCGGCGACCGACCGCTCGTGCCAGGCGGCGCCGGCGAACACGCCCACGATCGAGGGCACGTGCGGGTCCTCGCGCGAGCAGCGGGTGGCGAGCAGGTGCTCGACCTTGGCATCGGGGTCCCAGAGCCGGCAGACGACCTCGAACCCGTCGGCCTCGAGGTCGACGGCGGTGAGGACGTCGAAGTACACGGCGCCGGCCTCCCTGGCGTCCTGCACCTGCTGCACCCAGGTCATGCCGGGAGCCGGTCCAGGGCGGCGAGCAGGGCCTCGGGGCGGGGCGGGCAGCCGACCACGTAGACGTCGACCGGGACCAGCTGGTCGACGCCCTTGGTGACGCTGTAGCTGTCCCAGTACGGACCGCCCGTGTTGGAGCAGGCGCCGAAGCTCACGACGTGCCGCGGCTCGGCGAGCCGCTCGTAGGCGCGCAGGACCGCCGGGGCGGAGACGTCGGTGACGGTGCCGCTGATGACGAGGACGTTGGCCTCCTCGAGCGACGTGGCCTCGATCTCACCGGCGACCGAGGCTGCGACGAACTCGACGGCGCAGCAGGCCAGGCCGAGGTCGAACAGGGACAACCGGAACCGGCGCCCCTGCGGCGTGGTGACCTGGGTGCTCAACCCGTCCTGGCGAGGACGTAGTCGGCGAGCGCGACGAGGGCGTCCCGGGGCGCGCCCTCCGGAAGTGAGGTCGCGATGGTGCGGGCCCTGTCGACGTACCCGGTCATCCGGTCGCGGGCGAGGTCGATCGCCGGGTGCGCCCGCAGGGCGGCCAGCGCCCCGGCGAGCGCCTCGTCGCTCGACAGGTCACCGCCCAGGACGGCCATCAGGGCGGCGTCGTCGTGTGCCAGCAGGACCGGGAGGGTCGCGATGCCCTCGCGCAGGTCGGTGCCCGGCGTCTTGCCGGAGGAGGCGCTCTCGTGGAGCACGTCGATGAGGTCGTCGGACAGCTGGAAGGCGACCCCGATGACCTCGCCGTACTCGGCGAGCGTCTCGACGGTGGCCCGGTCGGCACCGGCCATCAGAGCGCCGAGGCGGGCGCTGGTCGCGATGAGCGAACCGGTCTTGTCGGCGAGCACCTGCAGGTGGTGCGCGATCGGGTCCTGACCCTCGGCAGGTCCTGCCGTCTCGGCGATCTGGCCCTCGACGAGCCGGGCGAAGGTGCGTGACTGCAGGTGGGTCGCCTCGGTGCCGAGGCCGGCCGTGAGGTCGGACGCGCGCGCGAACAGGTAGTCGCCGGTGAGGATGGCGACGCTGTTGGTCCAGCGGGCGTTGGCGCTCTCGGCACCCCGGCGGACGGGGGCCTCGTCCATGACGTCGTCGTGGTAGAGCGTCGCGACGTGGGTCAGCTCGATGACCACGGCGGCGTCGAGGACGTCGTCGTTGACCCCGCCGCCGAGCTGAGCGGCGAGCAGCACCAGCAGCGGGCGGAACCGCTGGCCGCCCGCGTCGAACAGGTGCGTGGCCGCCTCGCTCAGCATCGGGTGCGCGCTCTTGACGACCTCGTGCAGCCGCGCCTCCACCTGCTCCAGACCGGCGTTCAGCGACTCGACCAGAGCCGGGTCGGTGCCGGAGAGCAGCTTGGAGGAGGCGCTCATCGGATGAACAGAGCTGCCTTGTCGGCGAGGTCGAGCAGCGGCTGCGGGTAGACGCCGAGAGCGACCGTGACGGCGAGCCCCAGGGCGATCGTCGAGGTCGTGAAGGCGCTCGGGATCGCGACCGTCGGGCCGTCCGGCGAGGGCTGCTGGAAGTACATGAGAACGATGACGCGCGCGTAGAAGAACGCCGTGATCGCGCTGGCGATGACGCCAATGACGACGAGCGCGGTGGCGCCGCCCTCCTGGGCGGCCTTGAAGACCGCGAACTTCGCCATGAAGCCGCTGGTCAGCGGGATGCCGGCAAGGGCCAGCAGCAGGAAGGTGAAGACGCCCGCGACCTCGGGGCTGCGCTTCGCGAGACCTGCCCACTGCGACAGGTGCGTCGCCTCACCGGAGGAGTCGCGCACCAGGCCGACCACGGCGAACGACGCCAGGGTCGTGAACCCGTAGGTCAGCAGGTAGAACAGCGTGCCCGACAGGCCGTCGCGGTTGACCGCGATGACGCCGACGAGGATGAAGCCGGTGTGGGCGATGGAGGAGTAGGCCAGCATCCGCTTCACGTCGGTCTGCGTCACGGCGAGGATCGCGCCGACCACCATCGTGAGGATGGCGACCGCCCACATCATCGGCCGCCAGTCCCACTTGCTGCTGCCGAACGCGACGTAGAAGACGCGCAGGAGCGCACCGAACGCGGCGACCTTCGTGCACGAGGCCATCAGGGCGGTGACCGGCGTCGGGCTGCCCTGGTAGACGTCGGGCGTCCACGAGTGGAACGGGACGGCGCCGACCTTGAACAGCAGGCCCACCCCGAGCATCGCGATGCCCAGCAGGAGCAGGGCGTCGCTGTGGCCGGTCGTGCCGGTTGCCGTGAGGATGTCGCCCAGGTCGACCGAGCCGGCGTAGCCGTAGATGAGCGCCACGCCGTACAGGAAGAAGGCACTGGCGAACGCACCGAGCAGGAAGTACTTGAGCGCCGCCTCCTGGCTGAGCAGCCGGCGACGGCGGGCGAGGCCGGCCATCAGGTAGAGCGGCAGGCTCAGGACCTCGAGCGCCACGAACATCAGCAGCAGGTTGTTGCAGGCCGGGAACAGCAGCATGCCGCCGAGGGCGAACATCGCGAGCGGGTAGATCTCGGTCTGCACCCGGCCGCTGTCGACGAGCGCGAGGTCCTCTCGCGATCCGGGCAGGTGGCTGGCCTGGCTGACGACCTCGCCCCCGGAGGCGTCGAGCTTGCGCTCGGCGAGCAGGAAGATGCTGCCGATGCCCAGCAGGCAGAGCGTGCCCTGCAGGAACAGCGTCGGGCCGTCGATCGCGAGGGCCGACTCGGCGATGAGCCGGTTGGTGCCCTGGTCGGCGAGGTAGACGACGTAGCCGAACGCGATCGCGAGGCCGAGGACCGCGACGGCGATCTGGACGACCCGGCGCTGGGCGGCGTCGACGAACGCCTCGACGAGGACGCCGACCGTGGCGGCGCCGAACACGACGAGGATCGGGATGAGAGGCAGGTACGCGATGGACGGCGCGGTGATCTGATCGGTGTTCATCAGCCCTTCTCCCCCGTGGCCGTCACGTCCGTGGGCTTGGGATCGGTGTCCCCGGTGTCCTGCATCGTTGCCTTCACAGCCGGGTTGACGATGTCGGTGACCGGCTTCGGGTAGAAGCCGAGGAACAGCATGAGGACGAGCAGCGGGGCGACCGCCGCGACCTCACGGGCCTTGAGGTCCTTGACCTTCTCGCCCAGGCCGCCGAGGGGGCCCTGCATCGTGCGCTGGTAGGCCAGCAGGATGTAGAGCGCCGCGAGGACGATGCCGGTCGTGGCGATGACCGCGGCGACCTTGTAGCGCGTGAAGGTGCCGACGAGGACGAGGAACTCCGACACGAACGTCGACAGCCCGGGCAGGGCCAGCGCGGACAGGCCGGAGATGAAGAACATCGCGGCCAGGACCGGGGCGACCTTCGCCACGCCGGAGTAGTCGCTGATGAGACGGCTCTTGCCCCGGTCGACGAGGAAGCCGATGACGAGGAACAGCGCGCCCGTGGAGAGGCCGTGGTTGACCATGTAGAACACGGCGCCCGTGCCGGCTTGCGTCGTGAACGCCAGGCAGCCCATCCCGATGAAGCCGAAGTGCGCGACGGAGGTGTAGGACACCAGCCGCTTCATTTCCTTCTGGCCCAGGGCCAGCAGCGCGCCGTACATGATCCCGGTGATCGACAGCGCGATGACGTACGGAGCCAGCTCGTGCGCGGCCCAGGGGAACAGGGGCAGGCAGTAGCGCAGGAAGCCGAAGGTCCCGACCTTGTCGAGCACACCGACCAGCAGCACCGCGCCGCCGGTGGGCGACTCGGCACCGGCGTCGGGCAGCCAGGTGTGGAACGGGAACAGCGGCGCCTTGATGGCGAAGGCGATGAAGAAGCCGAGGAACAGCCACACCTGCGTCGTGTGGTCCAGGTCCTGGTGGATGAGCTGGTCCCAGCGGAAGGTGCTCCTGCCGCTCTGCACGTACAGGCCGATGACCGCCGCCAGCATGAGCAGGCCGCCGACGAGGCTGTAGAGCAGGACCTTCACGGCGGCGTACGCGCGGCGCGGGCCGCCGTACATCCCGATGAGGAAGTACATCGGGATGAGCATCGCCTCGAAGAAGACGTAGAAGAGGAACACGTCGGTCGCGGCGAAGACGCCGATCATGAAGCTCTCGAGCACGAGCATCAGGGCGAAGAACGACTTCACGCTCTTGTTCGGGGTGAGCTTCGCGTCCGGCCCCTCGACGTCGACGAGCTCCTCGACGGCGTCCCAGCTCGCGAGCAGCACGACGGGTACGAGGAGAGCAGCGAGCGCGATGAGGACCAGGGCGATGCCGTCGGCGCCGAGGGAGTAGGTGACGCCGAGCGAACGGATCCACTCCTGGTGCTGCTCGAACTGGAAGCGCGGTGCGCCGGCGCGGGTGTCGAACTGCGCGACCGCGACGGCCGTGAGCACGAGGGTCAGCAGCGAGACGCCGAGCGCGACCTGCTTGGCGAGCAGGTCCTGGCCCTTCGGCAGCATCGCGACGAGGAGCGCGCCGACAGCGGGGACCAGCAGGAGGATCGTCATCCAGGGGGTGTCAGTCATCACGGGGTCCCCGCGGAAGTGTGAGCGAAGCGAGCAGTTTCGTGGGGTGTGTTCACTGACCCAGCTCCACCGCGAGAAGGGCAACCACCACAAGGACGGCGCCGCCGAACATGGACAGCGCGTACGACCGTACGAACCCTGTCTGGATCCTGCGCAGGCGACCCGAGCCGCCTCCGATGCCGGCCGCGAGGCCGCCGATGGCGCCGTCGATGCCCCGGTTGTCGAGGAAGACGAGGAAGCGCGTGAGGTACTGGCCCGGTCGCATGAGGACAGCCTCGTTGAGCGCGTCGAAGTAGAGGTTGCGACGGGCTGCGGTGGTGAAGACGCTCACCGCCACCGGGGCCGTCGTCGGCACCGGCCGGCGGCCGAACAGGGCGAACGCCCCGGCCGCGCCGATCAGCACGACGGCGATGGTGCAGATGCTGATGACGGTCGCGTTGACCTCGCGGTTGACGATCTCCTCGCCGAGCACCGGCTTGAGCCAGTCCTGCAGGCCGTGGGTCGGGCCGAGCAGGACGCCGGCGACGGCGGCACCGATCGCGAGGACGACCATCGGCACGACCATCACCCAGGGCGACTCGTGCGGGTGCTGCTCCTCGGTCCAGCGCTTGTCGCCGAAGAAGGTCATGGCCCAGAGCCGGGTCATGTAGAAGGCGGTGATCCCGGCGCCGAGAAGAGCGACGACCCCGAGGACGGTGCCGCGGGTGCCGCCGGACGCGAAGGCGGCTTCGATGATCTTGTCCTTGCTGAAGAAGCCGGCGAACGGCGGGATGCCGAGGATCGCCAGCCAGCCGACCGTGAGGCAGCCGAACGTCCAGGGCATGGCCGAGCGGAGCGCGCCGAAGCGGCGCATGTCGACCTGGTCGCCCATGCCGTGCATGACCGAGCCGGCCGAGAGGAACATGCAGGCCTTGAAGAAGCCGTGCGTCAGCAGGTGCAGGATCGCGAAGGCGCCGGCTCCGGGGATGCCGACGGCGAGGAACATGTAGCCGATCTGGCTGACCGTGGAGTAGGCGAGGACCTTCTTGATGTCGTCGTAGGCGCAGCCGATGAGGCAGCCGATGACGAGCGTGACGGCACCGATGATCGTGACGACCGTCTGCGCGTCCGGGCTGGCACTGAAGATCGGCGTCGACCGGGCGATCAGGTAGACGCCGGCGGTGACCATCGTCGCGGCGTGGATCAGCGCGGAGACCGGGGTCGGACCGGCCATGGCGTCCGGCAGCCAGGTGTGGAGCGGGAACTGGCCCGACTTGCCGCAGGCACCGAGCAGCAGCAGCAGGCCGATCGCGGTCGCTGTGGCGCAGCTCGCTCCGCCGAAGGTGCCGAAGACCCCGGCGTAGGAGGTGGACCCGAGGCTGGCGAA
>JAODNF010000450.1 GCA_025464915.1 Frankiales bacterium
ATCTTGTCGGCGCGGCGGGCCACGGCGTACACCCGGAAGCCCTTGCGCGAGAGCGCGACGGCCGCCGCCTCCCCGATGCCGGCCGAGGCCCCTGTGACGATCGCGGTCTTGATCATGGAGCTCACCCTTCCACGACTCCGTCGCCCGGACCGAACCTGGCGGCCCACCTCGCCTCGAGCGCGTCCTCGTCGATCTCCGGTTCGGGCACACGGCCGACCCGGTCGGCCCGCCACGGGCTTCCCTCCGATGCCTGCCAGGTGTGGCCGCAGGCGTGGCACACGAAGCGGGCGCCGAGGCCGTCCTTCATCGCGAGCAGTGCCTTCTCCAGCAGACCTGGACCCAGGACCTCGACCGTCCCGTGGTGGCACTGCGGGCACCGCTCGTCATCCACGCGCACGCGCGCAGCGTGCCACCGCCGGCGGGACCGCGCACGCAGCTCTTGTCTTGACTCGTTCAAGAGCAAGGTTAGGGTGGGCCTGTGACCGTCACCCCCGACCTCGAGCAGGTCCTGAAGGGTGCCGAGCTGCGGGTGACCCGCCCCCGGGTCGCCGTCCTGTCGGCCGTGCACGCGCACCCGCACGCCGACACCGACTCGCTGATCCGCGCCGTGCGCGCCGACCTCGGCGATGTCTCCCACCAGGCCGTCTACGACGTTCTTCGCGCGCTCACGTCCGCCGGCCTGGTGCGTCGCATCGAACCGTCCGGCTCGGTCGCGCGTTACGAGGCCAGGGTCGGGGACAACCACCACCACGTCGTGTGCCGGCACTGCGGTGCCATCGCCGACGTGGACTGCGCGGTCGACGAGACCCCCTGCCTGACCGCGTCCAACGACAACGGCTTCGTGATCGACGAAGCAGAGGTCATCTACTGGGGCACCTGCCCCGCGTGCTCGACAAGTGATCGACATCGAAGGAGAGGCAACACGTGAGCGAGAGCGAGAACCCGGCCCTGTCGGCACCGGAGCCGGAGGCGACGAACCGGCCACGCACGAACAAGGACTGGTGGCCGAACCAGATCGACCTGTCCCCCCTGAACCGGAGCGCTCCCAGCGCGGACCCGCTCGGCGAGGACTTCGACTACGCAGCCGCCGTCGCGACCCTCGACGTCGAGGCCGTCAAGGCCGACGTCATCTCCGTGCTGCGGACGAGCCAGGACTGGTGGCCCGCGGACTACGGCCACTACGGCCCGCTGATGGTCCGGCTGACCTGGCACGCCGCGGGGACCTACCGCACCGTCGACGGTCGCGGCGGCGGTGGCGAGGGCGCCCAGCGGGTCGCTCCGCTGACCAGCTGGCCCGACAACGGCAACCTCGACAAGGCCCGCCGGCTGCTCTGGCCGGTCAAGCAGAAGTACGGCGCCGCCCTCTCCTGGGCGGACCTGCTCATCCTGGCGGGCAACGTCGCGCAGGAGGACATGGGGTTCCCGTCGTTCGGCTTCGGCTTCGGCCGCCGCGACATCTGGCAGCCGGAGGAGGTCTTCTTCGGCAACGAGGAGACCTGGCTCGGCCAGGAGCGCTACACCGGCCCGGACACCCCCCTCAGCCTCGACGACACCCCCCTCGGTGCCGTCACGATGGGCCTCATCTACGTCAACCCTGAGGGCCCGCAGGGCAACCCGGACCCCGTCGCGTCGGCGCACGACATCCGTCTGACGTTCGGCCGGATGGCCATGAACGACGAGGAGACGGTCGCCCTCATCGCCGGCGGCCACACCTTCGGCAAGGCCCACGGCGCCGGTGACCCGTCGCTCGTCGGGCCCGAGCCAGAGGGCTGCCCCGTCACGGGCCTCGGCCTCGGCTGGAAGAACCAGAACGGCAAGGGCAAGGCCGAGGACACCGTCACCTCCGGCCTCGAGGGCGCCTGGACGCCGACGCCGACCACCTGGGACAACAGTTACTGGGACACCCTGTTCGGCCACGAGTGGGTGCTGACCAAGAGCCCCGCCGGGGCGAACCAGTGGAAGCCCAAGGACCCGGCTGCGGAGTCACTGGTCCCCGACGCCCACGTGCCCGGCAAGACGCACGCCCCGATGATGGCCACGACCGACCTCGCGCTGCTCCACGACCCGGCCTACCGCGCCATCGCCGAGCGCTTCCGCGACGACCACGCCGCCTTCACCGATGCCTACGCCCGCGCGTGGTTCAAGCTGCTGCACCGCGACATGGGACCGGCGAACCGCTTGCTCGGCCCCTGGGTCCCCGAGCCCCAGCTCTGGCAGGACCCGGTCCCGACCGGCACCGCCGTCGCTGACGTCGCCGGCCTGAAGAAGGCGATCCTCGACAGCGGCCTGTCGGTCTCCGACCTGGTCGCCACCGCGTGGGCCTCGGCAGCCACCTTCCGCAGCACCGACTTCCGCGGGGGTGCCAACGGCGCCCGCATCGCCCTGGCCCCGCAGAAGGACTGGGAGGTCAACGTGCCCGTCGCCGCAGTGGTCGCGAAGCTCAAGGAGATCGCCGCGGCGCAGGGGGTCTCCCTGGCCGACGCGATCGTCGTCGGTGGCACCGCGGCCGTCGAGAAGGCCGCCGCCGACGGCGGCATCACGCTCTCGATCGACGTGAAGACGGGCCGTGGTGACGCGACCCAGGAGCAGACCGACGTCGAGTCGTTCGAGGTGCTGGAGCCGAAGTTCGACGGCTTCCGCAACTATCTCCGGGCCGGGACCAAGGTCGCTCCGGAGAACCTGCTCGTGGAGCGGGCGTACCTGCTCGGCCTGACGGTCAAGGAGCTCACCGTCCTCGTCGGCGGCCTGCGCGTCCTCGGCGCCGGAGTGAACGCCCACGGCGTCTTCACCGACGAGGTCGGCATCCTCACGAACGACTTCTTCGTGAAGCTGCTCGCCTCCATCCCCGAGTGGAAGCCGACCGCGGCCGACCCCAACGTCTACGAGGCCGAGGGCAGGACCGCGACCGGTGTCGACCTGGTCTTCGCCTCGAACTCCGTCCTTCGCGGCATCTCCGAGGTCTACGCCGGCAGCGACGCCAAGGAGAAGTTCGCCAAGGACTTCGCCTCGGCGTGGGTGAAGGTCATGGAGAACGACCTGTTCTAGGCAGTACGACGACGGCGGGCCGGTCCTTCGGGGCCGGCCCGCTTGGGATGCTCAGGTCGAGGCGAAGACCCGCGGGAAGCCGGCACTCTTCAGCGCGGGACAGGTGCGGTCGAGGTCCGTCGAGCCGCTGGTGGTCTGAGTCAGCCACACCGGCCCGCCGCTGA
>JAODNF010000479.1 GCA_025464915.1 Frankiales bacterium
GGCGCCGCTCGCCCGCCTGGTGGCGCTCCGCTCCGAGGCGCCGGGCCTGGCCCGTCGTGCGGCCGCCGTCGTCGCCGGGACCGAGGCGCGGGTGCACGAGGAGGACGCGCTCGTGCTCGTGGCGCTGCCGGTCGGCGGTGACGTCGAGCAGCTGGTCGCCCGCCTCGGCGGTGACGTCGTCGCCGGTGTCGCCGACGTGGTCGAGGGGGCCAGCGACTGGGTGGCCGCCGCCGCTCTCGCCGCGGGAAGTGCTTGTGCTGCAAGGGATCTCGGCCTGGCCATCGGGCGCCCCGAGGACCCGGCCGTGGCCGGTGAGCTGGTCGTGACCGAGGCGCAGTCGGCCGTCGCCGACCTGGTGCGCGACCTCCCCGACGCCCCGCTGCGCCGGCTGCAGGACCACGACGCGCGCGCGGGCGGAGAGCTGGTCTCGAGCCTCACGGCGTGGTGCCGGGCCGGCTTCGACGTCCCGACGGCCGCAGCCGCGCTGCACGTGCACGCCAACACCCTGCGCTACCGGCTCAAGCGGGCCGCCGAGGTCAGCGGGCTCGACGTGACGCGACCGCGGCAGCTGCTGGCGCTGCAGCTGCTCCTCGAGGTATGACACCCCCGACGTGAAGGAGTCCTGGCTGCAGCTGCTGCTGCGCGACGCTTCAGCCGCGGAGCTCGAGGCGCACCGCGTCGCCCTGATCGCCGCCGGCCAGCAGAACGTCGACGTCGAGGCACGCGAGGCGCTGCAGCTGCACGCGCTCCTGCGCGACCGCGCGAGCCGAGCCTCCGAGCTCGCAGCCCTCTCCGAGATGGCCGGTCGCCTCACCTCGGTGCGCGACCTCGACGGTCTGCTCGCCGACGTCGCCCGGCAGGCCCGGCAGCTGCTCCGCAGCGACGTCAGCTACCTCGCCCTGGTCGAGGGGGACTCGCTGCGGATCCGGTACTTCGACGGCACGCTGTCACCGACGTTCCGCGACATCAGGCTGTCGCTGACGGAGGGGCTCGCCGGCCGCATCTTCACCAGCGGCAAGGCGTCCTGGACGAACGACTACCTCAGCGACCCGTCGTTCCCGCACTCGGCGGCGGCTGACGAGCTCGCCGGCGACGAGCAGCTGAGGGCCATCCTCGGCGTACCCCTGCACGCCCGGGGGGAGACCATCGGCGCCCTGTTCACCTCCGACCGGCAGAGCCGGCCGTTCACCGACGGTGAGGTGCAGCTGCTCGCCGGCCTGGCGGGTCACGCGTCGGTCGCCATCGAGAACGCGCGGCTGTTCGACGCCGAGCGGAGCGCCGCCCAGGACCTGCGCGCCTCGGCGGCGGCGGTCGACCGCGCCATCGCGCTGCACGAGCGGCTCACCGAGGCTGCCGTGCGCGGTGGTGGCCCGGCGGCTGTGGTCTCCGCACTCAGCGACGTGCTCGCCGTACCGGTGCAGCTTCTCGACGCCTCCGACCGGTCCCTCGCCGGGCCGGACCTCGGCGTCGAGTCCCCCTCCCTGCGGTTCGTCGACGCCGATCGCGGCACGCTCGTGGAGGAGTCGTTCGTGCTCTGCCCGGTCGTGGCGGCGGAGGACTACCTGGGATGCCTGGTGGTCCGCGCGACCCGCACCGCCGCCGACGCCGAGGTGCGTCTGCTGGAGCGCGGCGCGCTGGGGATCGCCCTGTCGCTCGTGCAGGAACGGGCCCTCACCGACGCCGCCACCCGGTCCGCGGGCGAGCTGCTGGCGGCCCTCGTCGAGGGCGGCGAGTCCGACGTCCTCGAGCGGCGCGCCGCCTCGGTCCGCGTCGACCTCCGCATCCCGCACGTCGTCGCGCTGGTCGAGACCGACGACCCTGCCGCGCGCAGCGCCTGCGTCGATCTCGCCCGTCGCCACGGTGGCCTGGTCGTCGATCGCGCCGGCCGCACGCTCCTGCTGGTCAAGGACGGCGTGGACCTCTCCGGTCTCGCCGGTACGGCCACGATCGGCGTCTCCCCTGCCGTGACCGGTGCCGCGGCGATGCCGGGCGCCCTGGCATCGGCGCGTCGGTGCCTGTCGGCGCTGCTGACCCTTGGCCGGCGCGGCGTGGTCGGTGGCGCCGCCGAGCTGGGCGTCTACCGGTTCCTGCTGGCTGCCGGCGGTCCCGACGAGGCCGCGGAGTTCGTCGAGCGCACCATCGGCCCGCTGCTGCTCCACGACGAGGCCCGCGGCACCGAGCTGGCCCGCACCCTCGAGGAGTACCTCGCCTCAGGACGACAGCACTCGGCCACGGCCGAGCGACTGCACATCCACCCGAACACCCTCTACCAGCGGCTCACCCGGATCGGCGCCGTCCTCGGGGAGGGCTGGCGTGAGCCGGACGCCGCCCTCGACCTGCACGTGGCCCTGCGGCTGCACCGCCTCGCCGCGACCCTGTAGCCGGCAGTTCTGGGGCGGGGTCAGGAGCGCTGGCGGGCGCGCACGTCGTGGGAGGCCGTCCGCTGGGACGGAACCTGCGGCTTCAGCACCGACGCCACGACCTCGACGAAGGTCGCGAAGTCGAACGGCTTCGAGAGCACGGCAGAGGCGAGCGAGCGGTCAGGTGCTGACTCGAGCTCCGTCATCGGCTTGCCGGAGACGACGACGATGGGGACGTGCCGGGTGAAGGGGTCCTGGCCCAGGTGCTGCGCGACCTCCCACCCGGTCATGCCCGGCATCATGATGTCGAGCGTCACGACGTCGGGCCGGTGCGTGGCGGCGAGCGCGAGGGCCGTCGGGCCGTCCGCCGCCGTGATGACGCGATAGCCCTCCATCTGCAGCGTCACCTCGATGAGCAGGCGGATGGAGTCCTCGTCGTCGACCACGAGCGCGAGCGGTGTCATGCCAAGGAGTGTCGGCGCGGCGAAGGTCGGACTACCTGACGAACGTGGCGTCACCCACCTGGTCGGAAGTGACCATCCAGAGTCCGAAAAGGACCGCGATGCCCTACTCGCCGAGGGGGTCGCAGAGCTTGCAGGGCGTGAGACCGGGGGTCTTCGCCGTGACCGACCGGAGGTTGTCGCGCCCGTCGACGGCGACGCAGTCGGGGCGGTGGATCATCGTGCCGGTCTTGGTGGCGACCAGGTCGACGGCGGCGACGGCCGTGCCGCCGGCAGCGCGGCGGCTCTGCGGCTGGGCCTGCGCCTGCATCAGCTCCTCCATGCGGAGCAGGACCGCCTGCATCTCCTCGCGACCGGTGCGGTTCTCGCGGACGAGCAGGGTCATCCAGTACGCGAAGTAGACGAACCCGCCACCGATCACGAACGACAGGCCGAGCAGGCCGCCGGAGATCAGGTAGGGGATCTGCTCGAACAGCAGGACGGTGTGCGAGGCGCCGTACCAGCCGAGCAGCACCAGGACGACGCCGAGCGGCAGCAGCGTGCCGCCGACGACGAGCATCCAGCGGTCGCTGAAGGAGAACGTCGCGCGCGGCACCCGCAGCCCCTGGACGTTGGAGGCGAGCCGCTCCTGGCGCAGGTCGGCGTCGATCGTGGTCATCGGTTCTCCTCGAGGGGGCACACGGGTGGGACGGCTTCGAGCACCTTGTCAGGAAGTCGCTTGAAGCCAAAGGCCATCAGGCCGACACCGACCAGCCCGAGGATCGGGAGGAACGGCGAGAGCCCGCCGTAGAGGGGCTTGGAGGACGCGGCGGCCGAGGTGCCGGGGTCGGCCACGATCGGCGGAGCGCCGGTCGTCCCGCCCGTCGTGGGAGGCACGCCGCCGGTCGTGGTCGGGTCGCCGGACAGGCCACCAGTGCCCCCGGACGTGGCGCCTGTGGTGGTGCTGCCCGCCGTCCCTCCGGTCGTGCCGATGCTCGTGGTGCCGCCGGTGGTGCCACCCGTCGTGCCCCCGACGTCGAAGCCCGGAACGCTGGTCGCCGTGACGTTGGCACCGCCGAGCGAGATGGTGAAGCTGTAGCCGGCCTGGGGCGCGAAGACCGCGACCAGGCTGCCGGAGGTGTAGGAGACGCCGGCGCCGACGGGCTTGCCCTGCGGCTGGCTCACCCGCAAGGTCAGGCCGGCGTTGGTCAGCGCGCTGTTGACCTGCGTCTGGAGGGCCGCGAGCGCGACCCCGCTGCCCTGGACCGTCACGCCCTGCTCGTCGATCGCGACCGGGACGCCGGCCACGGTCGCGCCGGTCACCACCGTCTTGCCCTTGACCGTCGCGACCTTGCCGTTCGTCGTCGCGGTCGCCTCGGAGGTGACCGAGCCGATGTGCACGACGGTGGCGAGCGTGATGTCGGAGACGCTGCTCTTCGCTGTGGAGGCCGCCGCTGCGGGGCCGGTGAGGCTCGTCTTGCTGCTCGTCACTGCGGGGCCGAAGGTGCCGACCGGCGCGGAGACGCTGTCCACGTGAGCGTCGGCGGACGTGGCAGTCGCCTTGGCGGTCGCCGACATGGACGAGCCGGGCACGGAGGTGTTGGTGACGGTGTCGGGGGTCTGGCCGGTGCGGACCTGGGCCCGGACCGGCGTGTTCAGCGCCGTGGCGGACGGCGGGATCTGCCCGTTGCTCGCGGTGATGAGCAGATCGCCGAGATCGGCGGCCAAGGCGCCGGGCCACGCGACGGAGGCCAGAGCGGATCCTGAGGGACCGTTCTGGAGGGACGAGGTCGCCTCCGGCAGCGCGCCCTCGCAGCCGTTAGCGGCAGCGGTCGTGACGTAGCAGAAGTTCGGCTCGCCGACGCGGACCTGCACGCCCTCCGCGAACCCGTTCAGGGCGTAGGACCCGAGGCCCGAGCCCGGGGTGCTGTCGACAGCACCGGCCTGCGCCATCGGCAGGATCGCGGCGCCGACGCAGCCGAGCCCCGCGACGACCAGTGCGGCTCCCGAGCGCCTCATGCCGCGCCGCCCAGGTAGGCCTCGTTGACGAAGTCCGCGACGTCAGCGGGCTGGCCGACCATCGCGATGCGTCCGCCCGTCATGACCGCGGCGTAGTCGGACACGGCCAGGGCGGTCCGGGCGAACTGCTCGACCAGGAGGATGCTGATGCCCTCCTGGGCCAGCTGCCCGACGAGCTCGTAGAGCTCGGACACGATCTTGGGCGCGAGCCCCATCGAGATCTCGTCGAGCAGCAGGATGCCAGGATCGGCGACGAGGGCACGGGACATCGCAAGCATCTGCTGCTCACCGCCGGACATCGTCCCTGCCAGCTGGTTGCGCCGCTCACCGAGGCGGGGGAAGCGCGCGTAGGACTTCTCCTGCACCTCGCTGGTGGAGAACGGCGAGGAGTAGGTGAACATGCGGAGGTTCTCGTTGACCGTGAGGTTCGGGAAGATCCCCCGCCCCTCGGGGATGCGGCAGACGCCGGCCTTCGCGAGGTTCTCCGGAGCGACCCGGTTCACGTGCGAGCCGGCGACGTGGATGCAGCCCGCCGTCGGGCGGACGTAGCCGGACGCGACGAGCATCGTCGTGGTCTTGCCGGCTCCGTTCGGGCCGAGCAGCGCGTAGACGGTGCCGGCGGGGACGGACAGCGAGACGTCGTGCAGGACCTCGATCCGGCCGTAGCCGGCGCTGATCCCCTTGAGCTCGAGTGCGGGGGCGGCCATCAGTCCTCGGCTCCCAGGTAGGCGGCTTGCACCGCGGGGTCGGCCTGCACGTCCTTCGGGAAGCCGACGCTGATGATGCGCCCGAAGTCGAGCACGTGGATGCGGTCGCAGACGCGCATGACGAGATCGACGTCGTGCTCGACGACGAGCACGGCGATGCCCTCCTGCGCGAGGTCGATGAGAAGGTCGCCCAGCGCCTCGGACTCGGCCATGTCGAGGCCGGAGGCGGGCTCGTCGAGCAGCAGCACCCGGGGGTGCGTCGCGAGGCCGCGGCCGAGCTCGACGAGGCGGGCCAGGCCGGTCGGCAGCATGTCCACGCGCTCGTGCTGCACGTGCTGCAGCCCGACCCGCTCGACGATCTGGTCGGCGACGGCCCGCGGGTTGCTCTTGTCCTTCGACCAGCCGCGGCGGAACTCGGCAGCGGCCAGGATGTTGTCGCGCGCCGTCAGGGTCCCGAAGACCTCGAGCCGCTGGAAGGTGCGGGCGAGTCCCTTGCGGGCCCGCTTGTAGGGCGTCAGCCCGCTGACGTCCTCGTTGCCCAGGAACACCTTGCCGCTGGTCGGCGCCTCCAGGCCGGTGATGACGTTGAAGGTCGTCGTCTTGCCGGCGCCGTTGGGCCCGATGAGGCCGGTGACCTGACCCGCGAGGCACGCGATGGTCGCGGCGCTCACAGCCTGCACGCCACCGAAGCGGACCGAGACCTCGTCGACGTAGAGCGCGACCTCCGGATCCCGAGGGTCGTACTGGTGGTCGATGTGCGGGACGTAGGTCTCCAGATCAACCGTGGACAAGGGTGGCCTCCTCGTACGACGGGGCGGCGGGGGTCGACGACGAGCCGAACTGCTGGCGCAGCCTCAGCCCGAGCTTCGACACCTGGCCGCCGAGGCCGTCGGGGTCCCGGCCGATGCTGATGGCGGCGATGCCGGTGAGCAGGAAGGTCAGCTGCACCTTGTCCGGCAGCGTGACGCCGAAGTGGCCGAGGATCTGCGGCATCTCCGGGAAGAGCCCGATCGTGAAGGCGCCGAACAGCGCGCCGGTGATGGTGTTGATGCCGCCGATCCGCAGCGCCAGCAGCAGTGCGAGGGACCCCAGCACGTCGAACTGGGACGGCGTGATGATCTCCTGCTGAGCGCCGAACATCGCGCCGGCGACCCCCGCGATGCCGGCGGACGCGGTGAAGACCACGACCTTGGTGATGGTGGTGTTGACGCCGAGCGTCGCGCACGCGGCCGGGGAGTCGTTGAGGGCGGTGAGCTGGCGACCCCATCGCCCGCGGCGGACGGCGAGCACACCGATGGCAGCCACGACGAAGACCACGACGGTGAGAAAGAAGAAGGTCTTCTCGGAGGAGGTGTCGATGAGCGGCAGCTCAAAGCGCTTCAGCTGCAGCGACTGGCCGCTGCCCAGCTTGAAGTTGAAGAAGCCGACGTCCATGCCCTTGGCGAAGGCGAAGGTGGCGAGGGCGAGGTAGAGGCCCCGCAGGCGGGCGGTCACCAGCGCGACGAGCATCCCGGCAGCCGCAGCGAGCAGGCCGCCCCACACCAGGCCCAGTGGTGAGGTCCCGGAGTGCGCCATCGCGAAGGCGCCGAGCCCGAAGAACGTGAGGACGCACAGCGACGTCTGCCCGCTGTAGCCCGTGAGCAGCACGAGGGACAGCAAGGACAGCGCGGAGATGAACATGCCCCCGGCGATGAGCAGGTTGGCCGAGGACAGCGCCGACGCCAGGGCGATCGCGAGCACGATCATCACGCCGCCCCCGGCGAGCGACTGGCGGAGTCCGGGCACGGTCGGGGCGACCCGGCCCACCGTCGTCGCGGTGCGCAGCCGGGCGCTCGGGAGGAAGAGCAGCAGCACGCCGAGGAAGATCATCGGCACCGCCTTCTCGAGCTGGCCGAACGTCGTGCTGAAGGGCAGATGGGGCGCGACGTAGACCGGGTAGTAGCTGACGAGCAGCCCGAGGAGCAGGCCGCCGACCGCCGTGCGGGGCAGGCTCTTCAGCCGTCCGAACAGGGCCGCGGCGTAGCCGTTGATCACGAGCAGGGTGAGCTGCAGCGCGCTCATGCCGACCTTGGGTGCGACCAGGATGCCGGCCAGCGCCGCGAGGCCGGCGCCGATCGCCCAGGAGAGCTGCTGGATGCGGGCCGGCGAGGCACCCGACATCGCGCACAGGTCGGGGTCGTCGACGACCCCGCGCATCGCGATGCCGATCCGCGTCGTGGAGAACAGGAAGCGCAGCCCGATGGCGACGCCGACGGCGGCGAGCACGATGATGATCTGGCCCCAGGTGACCACGACGCCACCGATGTCCACGGGCTTCCAGGAGGCCAGCAGCTCCGGCAGGACGCGGGTCTGGCCCTGGTCCCAGAAGTAGTTCGCGGCGCCGAGGAAGAACAGCAGCAGGCCGAGCGTGATCACGAGGGTGACGTCGACCGAGGCGCCGTGCAGCGGTCTCATGACGATGCGCTCGATGGTGGCCCCGAACAGGGGCGCGAGGACCAGCAGCACCACGGGCAGGGCCAGCAGGACGGGCCAGTGCCACTTCACCGTGAGCTGCCAGTAGCTGAAGGCACCGAGCATCCCGATCGCGCCGTGCGCGAAGTTGAAGATGCCGGAGGTGGTGTAGGTGACGACCAGGCCGGTCGCGGTCAGCGCGTAGACGCATCCGACGACGAGGCCGACAACGGTCAGCTGGAGCAGCTGGTCCATCCGTCAGCCCACGGGCGGAAAGTAGGAGGCGCCGGCGCAGTAGAAGCCCTTGGCGGGGGACGGCGAGACGCGGACGAACTTGCCGCCCTGGACCTTGGTGAGGATCCAGCAGACCGCCGGCTTCTTCTGGGCCGGGTCGGCAGTGGCGAACATGCCGCCCGCGTCATAGCTCGTGTAGGTCTTGAGCGCGGTGAACAGCGAGGCACGGGTGGCCTTGGGTCCGGCCTTCTTCAGGGCATCGACGAAGAGCATCGCGGAGGTCCAGCCGTAGGCGGCGAAGATGTCCACGGGCTGGTTGCCGTCGGTCAGCTTCATCCACTTCTGGAACGCAGCGACCGTCGGGATGTTGGCCGCCTCGTCGGGGTTGAAGAACATCGCGAACTGCTGGTCGTTGTAGACCCCCTCGGCGTTGTTCCCGGACTGCGCGAGGAAGGCCTGCGCGTAGGCGGTGGCGCCGAAGATGATCGGCCAG
This sequence comes from Frankiales bacterium, assembly GCA_025464915.1. Lineage (GTDB taxonomy): Bacteria > Actinomycetota > Actinomycetes > Mycobacteriales > SCTD01 > RYN-111. The sequence goes on from JAODNF010000479.1 coordinate 8,705, forward strand.
GTGTAGCGCTGCTGCTTCACCGCGTTGACGAAGCGGGCGGTCGTCGCGCCGTCGGTGGTGTTGATGTAGATCAGCTTCACGCCGGCGCTGTTCATGCGGATGACGGCGGCGGTGAAGTCGGTGTCGGTGGCGCCGTAGGACTCGTCGTGGACGACCTTGCCCCCAGAGTGCTCGATCGCCTTCTTGGTGTTGGCCCACACGTTCGGGCCGGTTCCGACGCCGGCGTAGATCGCGCCGATGTGCTGCCAGGCCGAGCCGTAGGTCTTCTTGTAGTAGTCCAGCGGACCGGTGCGCCAGCCGTTGCCGAGCGGTGCCGTGCTGTAGGTGCTCTTGAGGGCGGCGGTGTTCGGCCCGAGGGCATTGGACACGTTGGGCACGTTGAGGTGCTGGGCGAGCACCTGCGCGCCGCAGTCGTCGTTGAGCGAGAAGTTGCCGACGAAGGCGAACACCTTGTCCACGCGCGCCTGGGTCGCCGACTTGTTGGCCGGACAGGTGAGCTGGCTGTCGCCGAAGTCGATGTTGATCTTGCGCCCGTAGACGCCGCCCTGGCTGTTGACCATGTTGAAGTAGGCGGCGGTGCCGACGAAGGCCCCCGCGAACAGTCCCGGGACAGGCCCGGACTTGTCCGCGACGTTGCCGACGGTGATGCTCGTCGCCGTCACGCCCTTGTCGGTCGCGCCGCCGTTGCCGCCGGCCGGCGCGGGAGCGCCGGTGGTGCTGCCGCTGCTCGTGCCGGCCCCGGCGCCCGAGGTCGTCCCGCTGCCCGAGCCCGTCGTTGTACCGCGTCCGGAGCCTGAGGTCGTCCCGCTGCCCGAGCCCGTCGTCGTACCGCTGCCCGTGGTCGCCACGCCCGTGGTGCCGCTGCCGCCCGTGGTGCCGGAGCCGGTCCCGCTGCCACTGGAGCCGCCGCCGCCGCCTCGGCCGAGCTGCTGGTTGGCAGCCTCGGTGCGCAGGCTGCTGTCGACCCGGGCGCCGCAGGCAGTGAGCGTGAGCGCCAGTCCTGCAAGAGCAAGGAGGGCTGGGGACCTTCTGGGCACGTCGTGTTTCCTTCCCGTTCCCGCTGAGGATGCACTCTGCGGGGGCCGCTGTCTGCGGTTCGCGATCATGGTTTGACGACCGGTGTGAGGGTGACCGTGCGAAGTGCGTCGGCGAGCAGGACGGCGAGGTCCAGCGCTCCGCCACTGGCCAGCCAGGTGTCGAGGCTGATCCGCACGGCGGACATGGTGAGCGCCCCGACCATGCGGGGGCGGGCGTCGTCGGGGGTGAGGTCAGCGAAGCGGTGCGCGACGGCCTCGGCAATGGCTATCTCGAACCGCACGTAGAGGGCGAGCGTCCACGCCGTGAGCGTCGGCGAGCTCTGCAGCAGGTGCACCTGCTGCAGCACCAGGTTGCGGACCTCGGGCGTGAAGCCGCCCGCGAACCCGGTGAAGGTCTCGATGACCGCCTCGACCGCGCCGAGCTCGGCCGGCTGCACCTCGAGGTTGTCCAGGATGAGGGAGAGCCAGGGGATGCTGAACCCCTCGGCGACGGCCGTCTCCTTGGCGTCGAAGTAGCGGAAGAAGGTCGCCCGACCGATCTCGGCCGCGGCCGCGATCTCGTCGATCGTCGTCCCGTCCAGGCCCTTCAGGCGCGTCAGCCGCGCGGCCTCGTCAGCGATCCGCTGGTGCGTCGCTCGTCGTTTGCGCTCGCGCAGCCCGAGCTCCGGGGAAACCGTGATCTGCGACACAGTCGCAAGTTAGACGAAGTCTCACGAGTTGCACAAGGGGCGCAGAAGGGGCACACCCGGTTCACGCCGGCCAGCGGTAGGCCGCGAGCGCGGTCAGCTGCTGGGGTCCGGCCTCCTCGACGGTCCAGAGCGAGGCACCGACCGCGCCGCCGCGCCGCGCGGCGTCGAGGAAGCGCAGGGTCTCGCGGGCGGACGGGGTGCCGCGCCGTCCGCCTTCGGTGCCCATGTCGTAGCCCTGACCCACCGGGGCCACGGGGAGGAACCTGCCCAGCGTCCGCAGCGACTGCTGGACGAGGGTGCCGGGCTCCTTGCACGACCAGTAGACCATCGGCGCGAAGACGTCGGCGTACGGCGTGAAGAGCGCGTAGGGGTAGGTCTTCCTGGCCCCGGAGGGCCGCGGGACCGTGGCGATCACCGGCCGCTCGCCGGCGTAGCGACGCACCAGGGAGAGGTAGAGCGTCAGCCGCCGGGTGGTGACGCGAGTGCCCTCGGCAGCGGTCTCCACGTCGGGGGAGAAGCCGTCGATGCCGCGAGCGAGGGCCTGCTGCGCACGCTTCGCGTCGGCGACGGGGTCGGACAGGAAAGGGAAGTCCCAGGCGATGACGCGGATCGCGTTGGCGTGCGCCAGCGGCACGAGCGCGCCGAGGAACTGGTCGCCGTAGTAGCCCTGCCGGGACCCGCCGGTGCGCACCCAGATGCTTCGCACGCCGGTGCGCCTCGCCTGGGCGACGAGGGCGGTGACACCGAGGGGCTGCGTCCCGAACGGCGTCGCCCAGAGCCCCTTGCCACGGACCGCGTCGAGGCCAGAAGCCTTGCGCAGCACGGGAAGTGCGGCCGGCAACGCGGCCTCGGCGACCGCCGGTGGCGTCAGCGGTCGTGGGCCGCCGCCTCCGGAGGACGGCTTCACCGGGCAACCGGTCAGCGGCGGAGAGGCAGGGACGGGTACGTCGACGGGTCTCGCCCTCGGGGTGGGCCTGGGCTTCACGGGGGTGGGCGCCCGGGTCGGCAGGACCGGCGCGGGCGCCTCCTGGCGCGCGACGACGACCGGCTCCTTCGAGGCAGCCGGCGTGGCGTCGCGGTGGGTCCCCGCGATGGCGGCCCCGGTCAGCAGGCTGCCGAGGGCGAGCAGCCCGACCGCGCGCTCAGCTCCCGTCACCACCGGTCCAGGATAGGTCGGGCGGGCGCGTCAGGAGACGAGCTTGAGCGCGTTCTCGACGTAGTGCTCCAGGATCTGCTCCTTGGTGCGGGGCGCCTCCGGCGTCCACCACTCCGGCAGCCGGACGCCCATCGCGCCGATCGCCTTCGCGTCGAGGTAGGGGTCGGTGCTGTGGAACACGCCCATCCGGACCCCGCGCTCGATGACGTCGACGCTGATCTGCTCGGACTGGCTGCGGATCCCGATGATGGAGGCGTACTGGTCGGGGGTGAGCGCGCGCAGCTCGCGGTTGGTCAGGCGTGCCATCGAGGGGTAGTCCAGGTGCACGCGGACGTGGGCGGTGACGGTCGCTCTGAGCTGGTCGACGGGGTCGGACCCGGCGTCCATGAGGGCATCGCGCAGCGACTCGAAGTGCGAGCGATGCCCGATCAGCGCGAGGTCGTAGAGCAGCTCCTGCTTGCTGGGCACGTGGAAGTAGATGGCGCTGGGCTGCTGGCCGAGGGCGGTCGCGATGTCGCGGATCGAGACGGCGTGGTAGCCCTCCTGGCCGAACAGCTCGAGCGCGACCTCGTAGAGCTTGCGCTTCGCGGCGGACAGGTCCAGGCCGGGCGGCAGCAGGCCCTCGGTCGCGAGAACCTCAGCAGTCATGGTCAGCAGCCTAACGATCGTTCGGTCAGTGCGCTAGGCAGACCTTCAACAGATGTGCGGCAAATCTCGCACGAGTGTTGACAGCGGCGCAACACAGGGAGCAATCTTCGCCTCCCCAGCAGAACGATTGATCAGTAGGTGAGGCTGCGCATGGCGTACCGCCGGCTCGGAAGCCGTCCGGAGCTGCTGCTCCTGGCGGCGCTGGTCGTCGGCTGTTCCCTGCTGCGCCGGGGCCTGCCGCTCGGGATCGTCGGGATCGGCGTCGTCACCGGCAGCGTGCTGGGGCTGCATGCGCTCGGCGTCGTGCTGCTCTACTCCCGCACCCGCATCCTGAGCTTCGCCCAGTTCGGGCTCGGCGCCGCGGCGGCGACCTTCTTCTACGTCTGGGTCTACTACAACCAGTGGGCGGTCCTGGGGCAGGGGATCTGCGGCTGCCTGGCTCCCGGCGGCGTGTCCATGTCGCGGCTGCAGCACAACCCGGACCCGTTCCGCGACTACCTGCAGGCACACCACCCGTGGGTGCTCGTAGCCAACGCGCTGTTCAGCGCGCTGCTCGGGGTCCTGCTCGCCATCGATACCGGTCGCCGCGTCCACAACGGCCTCGCGAAGAGCTTCGCCCGCGCCCCCGCGATCGTGCCGACCATCGCCACCCTCGCCTTCGCCGTCGTGCTGTCCGGTGTCACGAGCATTCTGACGCTGCGGAGCAAGTCGCTCTTCGGGTGGCACGCGTTCCACTGGTTCCCTTATGGATCGCGGCCGGGAACCGGTGAGGACGGCAAGCCGGCGCTTCCTGAGGGCGTCTTCCAGGTGCCGCACCACGGGTCGTGGGAGTTCGCGCTCGGTGGCGGCGCGCGGTTCCACCTGTACGACGTACTGGCTGTCACCTGCGCCCTGCTGGCGCTGCTGCTGGTGACCCTGCGGTTCCGGGTAGGCCGCCGGGGCCTGGTCAGTCGGGCGACCGCCGCGAACCCCGAGCGCGCCGCCACCCTCGGCATCGACGTCTTCCGGGAGACGCGTGCGCCGTGGATGATGGCCGGGGCGCTGAGCGGGGTCGCGGGCATGCTCGCTGTCGCCGTCGCGGACTCGGCCCCGTTCGTCGGCATCGACATGAGCTCCCTCACGTTCGTGCTCGCCGCAGTAGTGCTCGCCCGCCTCACCAGCCCGGCCTGGGCCCTCGTCGCCTCGATGCTGCTCGGCGTCCTGGACCAGGCGATGTTCTGGAACTTCAGCTCCCACACGCAGTTCCAGGGGCTGCTGGTGGTCGTCATCGGCGCCGCTCTCGTGATCCAGCGCGGGCGCAAGAGCCGCGCCGAGCAGGCTTCCGAGTCGGTCTTCACGACCGCGCCCGAGCCGCCCGCGGTGCCGGCAGCCATCCGCCGGGCCACCGGCGTGCACGGCGTGCTGCGCGGCAGCTCGATCGTGGTCGGTCTGGTGTTCCTGTCCTACCCCGTCCTCACCACGCCTGGGCAGCTGAGCCTCGGCATCGGCGCGGTGGCCTACATGATCCTCGGGCTGTCCGTCCTGGTGCTGTCCGGTTGGGCCGGCCAGGTCAGCCTCGGTCAGCTCGCCCTGGCCGCCGTCGGCGGCTACGTCGTCACCCTCGCCGGGGCGAGCTGGCACGTGCCGATGCCGCTCGCGCTCCTGCTCGGTGCCGCGGCGTCAGCAGCCGTAGCACCTCTGGTCGGCCTCCCGGCGCTGCGGCTCCCCGGGCCCTTCGTCGCGATCATGACATTGGCGTTCGCGCTGGCGGTTCCTGCCGTGCTGCTCAACCCCGACCTGCTGGGCGACGCCTTGCCCGCGACCCTGCCGCGGCCGGTGCTGCTCGGCCTCGACTTGGGCAGCGACCGCTACTTCTACTGGTTCTCGCTGCTCGTCCTGCTCGCGGCGCTGGCCGTCGTCACCGTCCTGCGCCGGTCCAGGTTGCGACGCGTGCTGATCGCCGCGCGCGACAACCCGCAGGCCGCGGCTGCGTTCGGCCTGGACATCACCCGGGTGCGGCTCGAGGCGTTCGCTGTCTCGGGGCTGCTCGCCGGGCTGGGTGGCGGGCTGCTCGCCTATGCCAACAGCGGTGTCGAAGCCGACGCCTTCTCCAGCATCAGCAGCGTCGTCGTGTTCCTCATCGTCGTGATCGGCGGGCTCTCGGCCGTCTCCGGGCCGGTGCTGGGCGCCGCGCTCTTCGGGCTCGTGTCCCTCGCCGGGTCGGCGTGGATAGGCGCCGTCCTCGGCCTCGGCACCCTGATCGTGCTGCCGTTCCGCCCGAGCGGGCTCGCTGGCCTCGTCACGGCGCTGCGCGACGCGGTCATCCGCGTGATCATGCACCTGCAGGGGCACGACCTCGTCAAGATCGCCGGGTCGCGGGTCGCCATCGCCGATCGCGGTGCGCAGGCTCCCGTGGTGCCGGTCCGCTACCGGCTCGTCGGCGACGGCTACGCACCCGTCGAGGGGACGCGGCTGCGCTCGGTCGACGGCGTCGCCCCCGTCACGGACGCCGTCCCCGTCGAGCTCGTCCAGGACGTCGAGTCCGCGCTCACGGCCATCAGCTGCCACCGGCTCGACGTGGCCTACGGCGGGGCTGTCGCCGTCGCGGGCGTCTCGCTCTCGGTAGCGCCCGGCGAGGTCCTCGCGATCGTCGGCCTCAACGGCGCGGGCAAGACCTCTCTGCTCCGCGCGCTCGCGGGTCTCGAGCCGGCGGCGCACGGCACCGTCGAGCTCGATGGCGACGACGTCACCCTCATCGATCCCGCGGAGCGTGCCAAGCGCGGGATCGCCTTCGTACCAGGCGGTTCCGCGGTTCTTGCGACTCTCACGGTGCGCGAGAACCTGCTCGTCGCCGGCGGCGACGACGACCAGATCGCGCAGCTGGCCGCGCGCTTCCCTGTCATCGGCACCCGACTCGGCACCGCCGCCGGCAACCTCTCCGGTGGTGAGCAGCAGGTCCTGGCGCTCGCCCAGGCCATGGGACGCCGGCCGCGCGTCCTCCTCGTCGACGAGCTCTCCCTCGGGCTGTCCCCGGAGGCCCTCGCGGCAGTGCTCGACAGCGTGATGGAGCTCGCCCGCGGAGGCACGGCGGTCGTGCTCGTCGAGCAGTCGATCAGCACCGCCATGTCCCTGGCGGACAGCGCGGTGTTCCTCGAGAGCGGCCGGGTCCGCTACCAGGGTCCCGCCCAGGCGCTGCGCGACCACCCCGAGCTGTTCGCCAGTGTCGCGTTCGGCGCCGGCGGTGGCTCGATCGGAGGCGGCTCCGAGCTCGCCCGCGCCCGCCGGGCCCAGCGCCTCGAGCGCGAACCGGTGATCTCGCTGCAGAACGTCACCGCCGCCTACGGCGAGGTGCGCGTCGTTGACGACGTCACGTTCGACGTGGCGGCCGGCGAGGTCGTCGGGATCCTCGGTCCCAACGGTGCCGGCAAGACCAGCCTGTTCGACTGCCTGTCGGGCACCCTGTCGATGGCCGCGGGCAGCGTGACGCTCCTCGGCAGCGACATCACGGGACTCGCGCCGCACAAGCGCGCTGAGCTCGGGCTCATGCGGTCCTTCCAGAGCGTCCGGCTCTTCCCCTCTCTCAGCGTGCGCGACTGCATCGCCGTCGCCTTCGAGACCCGGCTGAAGGTGAAGAGCGCGGCCTTCGCGGGGCTCTGGCTCCCGCCGGCCCGAGCCGAGGAGCGGCGGGTGGAGGAGCGCGTCAACGACCTGCTCGAGCTGCTGCAGCTGGAGAAGGTCGCCGACGAGGCCGTGGGTGCGCTGTCCCTCGGCACCCGCCGGATGGTCGACCTCGCCTGCCAGCTGGCGGCCCGACCCAAGGTGCTGCTCCTCGACGAGCCGGCGGCCGGGCTGGCCGCCGGGGAGACCGAGCTGCTCGGCCCGCTGGTCGGCCGGATCAGCAACGACCTGGACTGCGCCGTCCTCATCATCGAGCACAACGTGCAGGTCCTCGCCTCGGTCGCCGACCGGCTCGTCGCCATGCGCGACGGCGCCGTCATCGCCGAGGGCGCCCCCTCGACCGTCCTGTCCGAACCCGCCGTGCGCGGTGCCTACTTCGGTGCCCGCGACCTGCAGACCACCTCATGAGCCCGTCCACGAGAGGAACCCCCAAGAAGATGGCTACCCCCACGCTGAGCCGTCAGCGGAGCAAGCCGGCGAGCATGTCGGCGGCCGGTTTCCAGGAGGCGTTCGAGCGGATCGTCGACAACGCGTCCCTGGTCATCAAGGGCAAGGAGTCGGCGATCCGGCTGGTGCTGACGGCGATGATCGCTGACGGGCACTGCCTGCTGGAGGACATGCCCGGCACCGGCAAGACCATGATGGCGCGGGCGCTGTCGACGTCGATCAACGCCGAGTCCAACCGCATCCAGTGCACGCCGGACCTGCTGCCGTCGGACGTGACCGGTGCGCCGGTGCTGGACACCCGGACGGGAACGTTCACGTTCCGGCAGGGGCCGGTGTTCAGCAACGTGCTGCTGGTCGACGAGATCAACCGCGCAACGCCCAAGACGCAGTCCGCGCTGCTGGAGGCCATGCAGGAGCGCAACGTCACGATCGACGGGCACACCCACAAGCTGCCCGTCCCGTTCCTGATCCTCGCGACCCAGAACCCGGTGGAGCAGGCCGGGACGTTCCCGCTGCCGGAGGCGCAGCTCGACCGGTTCCTGATCAAGCTGTCCGTCGGCTACCCGGACCGGGAGGCCGAGGGCGAGCTGCTGGACGCGAACCGCTCGACGGAGGCGATCACCCGGCTCGGCGGGGTGTCGAGCACCGAGGAGGTGATCGCCATGCAGCGGTTCTGCCAGGACGTGGAGCTGCCGGAGCCGGTGAAGATGTACATCGTCGACGTCTGCCAGGCGACCCGCACCGACCCGTCGCTGCTGATGGGTGCGAGCTCACGTGCCTCGCTCGCGCTGGTCAAGGCCTCCCGCGTCCGGGCCGCGAGCCAGGGCCGGGACGTGGTGCTCCCCGACGACGTCCGGGCCCTGCTGTCCGCGGTCATCGAGCACCGCCTGATCCTGACCCCCGACGCGCAGCTGCGCGACGAGACCGTGAGCAACGTGCTGGAGCGCATCCTCACCCGCATCCCCGTGCCGCTCGGCGTCGGCGACTCCGGCTCGCTGCGCAAGGTCACCTGAGACCCGTGCTCCGCACCCGCTCCTCGCGCGCGACGTCCGATCCGGAGGTCGCGGGCGTCGCCGCGCTCATCGAGCGGGTCACCGGGCTGACCGCCGCCGGTGCGGTGGTGCTCGTCGCGAGCCTGCTCGGCTACCTCGTGGCCAAGTCGCTCGGAGGGCGCGCGCTGTTCCTGCTCGTCTACGCAGGCATCCTGATGGTCGTCGCGGCGGCAGTGACCTCCCGCCGCAAGCGCCGGCTGAGCGCCGAGCGGTCGGCGCTGCCGACCCGGATGCGCGTCGGTCAGGTCGCGGAGGTCGAGGTCACCGTGCGCGCCCCCGGCCGGCTGCGTGCGTTCGTGGTGCAGGAGCACCTGTCCTCGCTGCTCGCCGACCAGGTGCGGGTGCCGGTGCCGTCGGTCGGTGGGGACCAGGAGTTCGTGCACACCTACGCCATCCGGCCGACCCTGCGCGGGGTCTACCAGCTCGGCCCGCTCGCCGCGGAGTGGACCGACCCGTTCGGGCTGGCCCGGCACCAGCAGCCGCTGACCGACCCGGTCGACGTGATCGTGCACCCGACGACGGACGCGATCTTCGACCGACCCCTGACCCGGATGTGGGAGGACCCGCCCTTCCGGCCGCCCGTGAGCACGCCCTGGCCGCAGGGCTTCGAGTTCTACGGGATGCGCGACTACGTGCCCGGTGACGACCCGCGCCGGATCGTCTGGACCGCTGCGGCCCGCACCGGGAAGTACCTCGTCCGCGAGTCCGAGCAGGGCATCACCGACCGCATCACGCTGGTCCTCGACAACGAGCGCAAGGCGCACAGCCCCGGCTACCCGTCGGAGACCTTCGAGCTGGCGATCCGTGCCGTCGCCTCGCTCGGCGCCTACAACATCAAGCAGGGCTACTCGGTGCGGCTCAGCTGCAACGAGCAGGTGCTGGCCCGTGAGCTGCGGGGCAGCAAGGCGCGGATCGCGATGCTCGACGAGCTGGCCCGCCTCGAGCTGACAGACGTCCCTGTCCACAACGCGATCGAGCGGGTCATCACCGAGCGCCGGGGCGACACCCACATGTGCTTCGTCTCGACCCGCTTCGACAGCAAGACGGCCTCCCGGATCCGGATGCTCACCGACAAGGGGATGTCGCTCGTCGTGGCCCTCGTGCAGTGGGAGGACGCAGATCCCAACGCGGCCCGCCGGGCACGCGAGATCGGGGCGCAGGTCGTCACGATCAGCCCCGGCCAGCAGCTGGAGCACGCCTTCGCCCACGCACTCGGACTGGCGGTGCGCTGATGACCTCTCTGCTGGACCGTCCCGACGCCGACCTCGAGCTCGACCTCGACACCCCCGAGACCACGGAGGTGCCGGAGGACGCTCTCGCCCCCGCGGCGCTCGGCCTCGCGGTCGTCTCGGGCGCACTCGCCAGCGCCGCTGCCGCCTGGATGGTCGGTGGCGTCTTCCGCGGGAACGAGGCCCGCTTCATCGGCTTCCTCGGCGTGCTCGTCGGCGCCGGCCTGGTCTACGCCGGCACCCGGCTGCGCAGCGCCGTCGCGCAGTACCTCGTGCTCCCCGTCGCGCTGCTCCTGGGTGCGGTGCTGATGAGCTCCGCGTCCGGTGCGGGCACCTCCAGCCTGCCGGCGCTGGTGAAGGACGCGGTCACGTCCTCGCAGGTGCTGCAGCCGCCGATCGACTTCGCCCCCGGCTGGCGGCTCGTGCTGCTCGTCGTGCTGGCGCTGCTCTCCTCCTCGGCGTGCGCCCTGGCGCTCTCCCTCAACCGGCCGCGCCTCGCGGTCGCGGTGCCGACGCCCCTGACGGTCGTGGCGGCCCTCGTGCAGCCCGGCTCGTCGGCCGTGACGACCAGCGCCGTCAGCGTCGGCCTGGTGATGATGGCCCTCGCCACGTCGTACGCCGCCGATGGCGTCGGTGACACGTTCGACGCCGGCTTCGAGGTGCGACGGCTGGCCCGCAGCCTGGTCGCCGGGGTGCTGCTCGTGACGGCGCTGGTCCTCGCCAGCAAGGTGTCGTTCCTGTTCCCCGACAAGGAGCAGCACCACGTCATCCCGCCGCGCCGGCCGCCCGCGAGCCCGCCCGGACCCGACGTCCCGCTCTACTCGGTCAAGGGGACGCTGACGGGTCCCCTGCGCGCGGGCGTCATCGACGTCTACGACAACAAGGAGCGGGCCTGGCTGCTGCCGCCCGTCGACAACCAGCGGCTCCAGCGGCTGGCCCTGCCCGCCGACGTCCCCGCCGCACCGGCCGCGTTCGGGACGGCCACCTCGGTCACGGTCACCGTCGAGCAGGCCAAGGGCCACGCCCTGCCGAGCGTCGCGGGCGTGCGCCGCGTCGAGGGCAGCGCGACCGTCGACCTCGACCCCCGCACCCAGGGGCTCTCGCTCCCGCAGCGCCCTGTCTTCACCGGCCTGCGCTACACCCTCACCTCCAACCCCGCGCCGACCGGCAAGCAGCTCAGCGACGTCACCGGCGTCGTCCCACCGGCGCTGAAGGACTTCCTCACCGCGCCCGCAGTCCCGCCGGCCGTGCAGGCGCTGCTCGACAAGGCGCCCGAGGGCAAGTACGCCCGGTTGCAGGCGCTGCGGACGGCCTTGTACCGCTCGTTCATCGCCTCCGGTCAGGGCAAGCCGACCGACGTCTCCGCGGACCGCGTCGTGGAGCTGCTCGGCGGCGGCACCGGCAACCCCTACGAGCTGACGGCCTCCGAGGCGCTGCTCGCCCGCTGGGCCGGGATCCCGTCGCGCATCGGGTTCGGCTACTACAACGGGCAGCCGAGGGACGACGGCTCGGTGGAGTTCCGGCCGGCGAACGCCGCGACCTACCTCGAGGTCTACTTCGCGCCGTACGGCTGGGTGCCCGTCATCGGGACGCCGCCGCGGGCACAGCAGAGCCTGTCCAACAACCAGCGCAACAACGACCCGAACATCACGGCCTCGCCGGAGCTCGGGATCAGCATCTACCTGCCGGTGCGCCAGGCGAGCCGGCTGCCGCTCTACGAGTACGCCCGCTACTTCTTGGTCCGCACGCTCCCCTTCCTCGCCGGCGCGGGGCTGCTGCTGCTGCTCTACCCCCTGGTGCTCAAGCGGGTCCGCCGGCGACGTCGTCGGGCCTGGGCGCAGCTGCACGGACCAGCCGGCGCCGTCGCAGCGGCCTACTGCGGGCTGCGCGACCACATGATCGACCTCGCCCTTCCCGGCCGAGGCCTGACCCCGCTGGAGCTGGTGGAGCTCGTGGACGAGGACGAGGAGCACGCCGAGCTCGCCTGGCTCGCCAGTCGTGGCCTGTGGGGCGACCTGCGCGGTCGGCTGACCGAGGCCGACGGCGACGAGGCGACCCGGCTCGCCGCATCCGTCGCGGAACGGCTGAGCAAGGCGCAGCCGGAGACGGCCCGGCTGCTCGCCGCCGTCTCCCGGGCCAGCCTTCGGATGCCCTACAGCACCGAGCTGCCGAACGCCTGGTGGCAGCCCCGGCTGCCCCGGCCGCGGCTGCGCCTGCGCCTCGCCCGGTTGCGTCCCGCGACCTCGGCTGTCCTGGTGCTCGCCGTGCTGCTCGTCGGCGGTTGCTCCTCAGGAGGAGCCAAGAAGGCCGAGCCCCAGGTGCCGTTCCCGACCCGGCTCGCGCCGACCGCGGTGGCCGGCCTGCAGGTGCACGAGGAGGACAAGGCGGCCGCGGCCTACGTCAAGGGAGCCGCCGACAAGAACGTCATCCTGTCCGAGGGCAAGGTCGTCTCGTTCAACAAGAACGGGCTCGTGCAGGCAGCCCTGCAGGTCGCGCAGCTCAAGAAGGGCTACATCAGCAGCGACAAGGACGTCGTGTCGGCGATCACCCGCAGCATCGGCGACACCATCCGCCGGCTGGGCCCCCAGGGCGGACACGAGCTGTTCGCGCTCGACGACGGCAGCCAGCGGATCTATGTCTGGTTCCCCACCGTGAAGTCGATGGCCCTGCTCGTCGTCCGCGCCCAGATCAACGCCGGAGCCGCCGAGGCCCTCGCTCGTGCGCTCATCGGCTACGGCGACGGCGGCGACATCGACGACACCGCCCTGTCGGCCGCGTTCACCGCCAGCGAGAGCACCACTCCCGGCACACCCAGCACCGCACCCTCCGTGGAGCCCACCCCATGAAGCGCACCCTGCTCGTCCCGCTCGCCGTCGCCACCCTCGTCAGCGGCTGCGGACCCACGACGCACCTGGACCTGAGCCTGCGCAGCGTCCCGGTCACGATCCCGCGGCTCGTCACGCCGGCTGTGACCCTGGTGCCGCCGGCGACGGGGCCCGTCCCGGTGAGCCTGCCGCCGCTGCCCCCTTCCGTGGTCCAGCTGCCGCAACTCCCGCCGCCCTCGGCCCCGCCCGTGCAGGTGCCGCCTCCGAAGCCGCCGGCCTGCCCGACCGCCGGTCAGTTCGACGTACCCGCGAAGCCCGCGAGCCCGCTCGTGACGAAGCCACCGGCGCCGGGGCGCTACACGATGAACGCGTTCGGGACCTACGCCAAGGGCGGCACGGTGAAGCCCCTCAACGGCAGCGTCGACGTGCTCGTCACGGCGCTCCCGAGCTCGACCAGCGCGGTCGGCCAGCAGATCGACGCCTGGCAGGTGAAGCGCACCGACGCGACCAGCGTCTCGGTCGAGGTCTACCAGCTCGTGCACGTGTCCTCCTCACCGGCGGCGACCGCGGCCGGCATCTACCTCGTCGGGCTGGCGTGGAAGGACCCGGTGCGCGGTGACCTCACCTTCCAGGCTGCCGGCAACGGCGTCCTGATCGTGCCGGACCCCGTGGCGATCGCGACCAGTGCGGCGCAGTACGCCGGGGCGGCCACCGACCCGAACAGCCTCACCACGCTCGCGATCGTCCGCAACGTCACCGGCCGCAAGCGGGTCGATGCCTGCGGCCGGCTCATCGACACCTACACCGTGGCGATGACGGGAACGCTGGTCTCACCGGGGATGCAGCGCCAGCTCTCGTGGACGCAGCAGATCGCCACGGCGTACGGCGGCTCCGACGTCGAGGACAGCTTCACCCTGTCGTCGCCGGTCGAAGGCTTCACGTGGACCCGGACGCTGCGCAACACCGCTCTGCCGAAGGAGGTCTGATGAGCACCCTTCGCCGTCCCGGCCGCACCCCGGGCGCCGTCAACCTGGCCGTGGCGCTCGGACTGCTCGTGCTGCTGCTGCCACTTCTGCTGCACGCCGCCACCGCGTCACCGCCCACGGCCGCCGAGTTCTCGCCCAACGCCAAGCAGGTCATCAAGAAGGCGCCGCCCGGCCAGGCCGCGGCGGTGAGCGGGACCGGCGCGAGCCCGACGCCCACCCCGAGCCCAGGCGCCTCGGCTCAGCCGTCGGCCGCCCCGTCCAGCCCGACACCCTCCGCCGCGCCGCAAGCGGTCGCCGAGAACCTGCTCAAGCAGTGCGTCGGTCCGCCGCCGCTGCGGCAGATCGAGGACCCGCAGTCGCCGCCGTGCATCGCCTACTGGAAGGGCGACAACGGGGGTGCGACCTCGAAAGGCGTGACCCGCGAGAACGTCTACATCGCGGTGCCCACGCCGGAGAACGCGCAGGCGCAGTACACCGCGCTGTTCAACTTCTTCAACAAGCGCTTCCAGTTCTACGGCCGCAAGCTCGTCCCCGAGTTCTGCTCGTCGACGGGCGGCGGGTCCGGCTCGTCGGACCAGGCGAACCAGAACAAGGATGCCGCCGACGCGGCGGCCGGCTGCAACAAGATGCCGAAGCCGTTCGCCTCGACGTTCTACCGGCAGAACAACGGCGCCTACTACATGCCGGCAATGGCCTGCCGCTACAAGACGATCGTCGTCGGGTCCTACTCGCCCTACGACAGCCGCTTCCTGAACCGGTGCGCTCCCTACCAGTTCCAGTACCCGATGGAGGTCGACGAGGAGTTCGCCAACATCGGCGAGTGGACGTGCAACCGGCTCGCCGGCCGGCTGGCGCAGTGGGCCGACGGCAACGACGGCTCGGCGCCGCCGAAGCGGCTCAGCTCGCTCAAGCGCAAGTTCGGCATCCTGCTCGAGCCGTTCACCGACGACGACCCGGTGCTGACCCGGTCGGCGCTGCAGCCGATCGTCTCCCGGCTGCATGCGTGCGGTGCCGACGTGCCGACCCAGGACGCCATCATCAACCCGGTCACGGGCGAGTTCGACGCCGCCTCGGCGCAGAACGCGATGCTGCAGCTGAAGAACGACGGCGTCACGACCGTCATCTGCATGTGCAACTTCTTCAGCTTCGGCACCCTGCAGCGCGGTGCGGCGACGAACGCCTTCACTCCCGAGTGGATCAGCTCGACGTTCGGCCTCAACGACGTGAACAGCTCGTTCCTGCTCGGCGCCGGTCCCGCGGCCGAGCTGGCGAACACCTTCGGCGTCACGTTCCAGCCGCGGATGGTCAACCCGCTGCTGAACCCCTACAACGTGGCCCTGGCCGAGGGGGACCCCAGCCAGTCGCCGGACACGGCCACCACCGGGGAGGCCAAGCTCGAGGTCTACCGCGCCCTGCTGCTGCTCGCCTCCGGCATCCAGATGGCCGGCCCGGACCTCAACGTCACGACCTTCCGCGACGGCCTGCGCCGCACGAAGTTCCCGAACCCGCTGACTGAGACCCACGCCGGCTTCGTGGGCTTCACCTCCGACGGCTACTCGATGACCAAGGACGGCGCCGAGTGGTGGTGGAGCAACAGCGCGCAGGGGCCGTTCTCCGACAGCAGCGGCCACCCCGGCACGGTCTGCTACCTCAGCGGCGGCCGCCGCTACTCCCTCGGGACCTGGCCTCGCGGTGCTGCCCCGTTCTTCGCCGGGTCGTGCGACTCCGGTGCCTCGTGAACAGGAGACTGCCGTGACCGACGTGCGTGAGCTGGGGTTCGACCCGGCCCGGCTGGCCCGGCTCGACAAGCAGCTCGCGCGGCACGTCGACGCCGGCCGGCTCGCGGGCTGGCAGCTCGCCGTCACCCGGCACGACCAGGTCGTGCACGACACGGTCTACGGCTGGCGCGACCGCGAGGCGGGACTGCCGGTCGAGAGCGACACCGTGTGGCGGATCGCCTCGATGACCAAGCCGATCACCAGCGTGGCCGCCATGACGCTGTGGGAGGAGGGCGCCTTCGACCTGAACGACCCGATCAGCCGGTGGCTACCGGAGTTCGAGGACATGCGCGTCTACGTCAAGGGCGTCGACCGCACGATGGTCACGATCCCTGCGGTCGAGCCCATCCGGGTGTGGCACCTGCTGTCCCACACGTCGGGCCTCACCGCCGGCTTCATGCGCGTCGGTCACGTCGATGCTCTCTACCGCGAGGCCGGCTACGAGTTCGCCGCGCCTCCGCAGAACCAGACTGTCGGCGACTGCGTCACCGACTGGGCGGGCCTGCCGCTCGTCTTCCAGCCGGGCACGGCGTGGGGGTACGGCGTCAGTCACGACGTCCTCGGCCGGCTTCTCGAGATCTGGACCGGGCAGACCCTCGACGTGGCCTTCCGCAACCGGGTGCTGGACCCGCTGGGCATGACGGACACGGTCTTCACCTGCGACCCGGGGCGGCGCGAGCGGCTCGCCTCTCTCTACCTGCCGGACGACGCCGACCAGGCGGTCCGCTCGCCGATGAGCGACCTGCCGATCGAGCCGACGATCCTGTCCGGCGGTGGCGGCCTGCTCAGCACGTGTGCCGACTACGTGCGCTTCACGCGGATGCTCGCCGGCTCCGGCGAGCTCGACGGCACCCGGTTGCTCTCGCGCCGCACCGTCGACCTGATGCGCTCCAACCACCTGCCCGGCGACCTCGCTCAGCTGTCGTCCGGCGGCTTCGCCGAGACCACGCTCGACGGCATCGGCTTCGGCCTCGGGTTCGCCGTCGTGGTCGACCCGCTGAAGGCGCACAGCGTCGCGAGCGTCGGCGAGTACAACTGGGGCGGCATCTTCAGCACCTGCTTCTGGGTCGACCCGGTCGAGGACCTGACGGCGGTCTTCATGACGCAGCTGATGCCGTCGAGCACCTTCCCGATCCGCGCGCAGCTCCGCCAGCTCGTCTACAGCGCCCTCGCCTGACACGGGCACCGCCACCACCGGGCTAGTTCGTTCGGGTCATCTTTCGATCTGCCTCGCGATGTCCATGGTCCGGGTGGGGCGCTTGTGGTGATCTTTGAGCGCTCGAGTCCCAGACGCCCGATGAGGGGTGATCGCGGTGCGGATCCCAGGTCGTCGCCCCTGGCGGATCGTCGTGCTTTCCGCGGTCGCGATCGCATCAGGGCCGACGTTCGCGTCGGCCAGGCCCGCGCCGCCACCGACGCTGGCGCCGGTCATCGTGCAGGCGGGCAGTGCCGCGGCAGCACGCGCCGCGGTCCAGTCGGTCATCGCGCTGGCCGGCGGCACCGGGACGATCCCGTACGACCTGCCCCTGGTGAACGGCGTCCTCGCCAACCTCACCACCCCCGAGATCAGCCGTCTCACGTCGTACGTCGTGACCCCGGACGCCGCCGTTCTTCCCGCCGGGAAGGTGGTCCCGGCGGCAGCGCCGCGACAGCTCGACAACGTCTTCCCGCAGGTCACCGGAGCGACCAGGATCGTTGCCGGGGGCAACAGCGGCCAGGGCGTCGGCGTCGCCGTGCTGGACACCGGTGTCGCGCCGCTCGCGGACTTCGCAGGTCGGCTGCGCACGGGTGTCGACCTGTCGGGGGAGGGCAACGCCCAGCTCGACAGCTACGGCCACGGCACCTTCGTCGCCGGGCTGGTCGCCGGCAACGGGGCGTCCAGCAACGGGACGTACGTCGGTGAGGCACCGGCAGCGACGGTCGTACCCGTGAAGGTCGCGGGCAAGTCGGGCAGCACGACGCTCTCGACGGTCATCCGCGGCCTGCAGTGGGTCAAGGACAACACGACCGACGGCATCCGCGTCGTCAACATGTCCCTCGGCGCGATCCCGACGACGTCCACCGCCCTCAACCCGCTCGACCAGGCCGTCGAGGTCATGTGGCGGTCCGGCTTCGTGGTCGTCACATCGGCCGGCAACAACGGCCCGAACAAGGGCACCATCACCTCGCCCGGTGACGACCCGCTGGTCATCACCGTCGGTGCGCTCGACGACAAGGACACGGTCGCGACGGCGGACGACGCGGTGCCGTCTTTCAGCAGCCAGGGACCGACGCCGTGGGACGGCTGGTGGAAGCCCGACCTGCTGGCACCCGGGAAGTCGGTCGTCAGCGTCACGTCGACGACGTCGGTCGTGTGGAACGCCAACAAGACCGCCCGCGTCGGCACGAAGAGCTTCGTCGGGTCGGGCACGTCCTTCGCGGCCGCCATCACCAGCGGTGCGGCAGCGATGCTGCTGCACGAGAACCCGCTCGCGACGCCGGACAACGTCAAGGCCGCGCTGCTCACGACCACCAACGCCGGACCGAGCCCGCCGCAGTCGCCGTTCGTCCAGGGACACGGCGTCCTCGATGTCGGACGCGCCGTCGACGAACCGCTGATCAGCCTCGCACAAAGCGTGAGCGCGATCGTCCCGCCGGCCGCTCTCGGGCTCCCGGTCTCGTTGGTGACGCGCCAGGCAGTCTCGACATGGGCGACGGTCAGTGCGGCCGACCAGCCGTTCTACGCGGGGCTCTACCCGTTCCCGTACTCCGGTCCCGCGACCACCGCCACCGACGGCGGCTCCCCTCTGTTCCAGTCGTCGGCGTGGAACAGCAGCGCGTGGAACTCGTCGGCGTGGAACAGCAGCGCGTGGAACTCGTCCGCCTGGAACTCGAGCGCCTGGAACAGCAGTGCCTGGAACTCGAGCGCCTGGAACTCGAGCGCCTGGAACTGACCCATGTCCCTCCCGACCCGCGCCCGTGCCGTCATCTACGCGGTGGTGGCGTTCGCCCTGGCCCTCGTGCTGGGCATCCGGGCGGGCTTCGCCGATCAGGGTCTCGGTGGCCTCGGGACCCTCGCCCTGATCAGTGGCGTGATAGCGGCCGCCTGGGCGCGCCCGCTCATCGTCTACCGGGGTCACGCCTCGGAGGCGGTGCATGCCGACGAGGGCCTGCTGCTCGTCGCACTGATGCTGCTGCCGCCGCAGGGTGTGCTCGTCGTCGTGGCGGTCGCGGGAGTCGCCGGTCAGGTCGTGCACCAGCGGCCGTTGGTGAAGGCAGCCTTCAACTGGGCTCAGGTCATGGTCGCCGCCTCCCTCGCCGTGCTCGTGGCTGAGGCGCTTCCCGGGCCACCGCTGGTCGTGGCGCTCGCGGGGGTCGCGACGTTCTTCTGCCTGAGCGCGCTGCTGATCGCCGCGATCATCGCCGTCACCTCGGCCACGTCGTTGCGGGCGGCCCTGCTCGACGGGGCGGAGCTGCGGCTGCTCGTGCTCGCTGTCGGCTGCGTCCTCACCGCGCCGGTGGGACTGGCGGCGATCGGGAGCGCCCGGGCCGTCGGGCTGCTGCCGCCGCTGTACGTGGGGATGCGCTGGGTGCTCGCCGGTCGCTTCGATGCCCGGCACGACCGCGACCGGCTGACAGGGCTGTTCGACGCGACGCTGGCCGTGCACCGGCCGCTGGCCCAGGCCGACGTCGGCGCCGAGCTGACCCGCGTCGCCGGGGAGCTGCTGCGCTGCCCCCAGGTGCGGCTGTCCGCCGAGGAGCCGGCTGAGGGCGAGACGAGCAGCCGCATCGACGTCGAGGGGAGCCCGGTCTGGTTGTCGGTGGCGGGGCGGCAGCACTCCGAACCGATGGATGCCGCCGACCAGCGGCTGCTGGACGCGCTCGCGGCCGTCGGGCAGTCGGCGCTGTCGCACGCCGAGATGTACGCACGGGCACAGCGCCAGCGCGACGAGCTGACCGCCATCATGGGCGGCCTCGCCGAGGGGGTGGTCGCCTTCGACGCGTCGGGGCAGCCGGTCTACGTCAACCCTGCCGGCGCGGCCCTGCTCGTCACCGACGCGGCCCTCCGGTCGGGTGAGGTGCGGACTGCCCGGGACTCGCTCGTCGCCACGGCTCGCAGGTGCTTGCGCACCAGGGCCGCCGTGAGCGACGAGGCAGCCGTCTTCCTCCGCTTCGACGGCCTGACGTTCCCCGCGAGCTACACCTGTGCCCCAGTCCTCGACGATGACGGCGTGGCCGTGGGTGCCGTGCTGGTCTTCCGCGACGTCAGCGAGCGCATCGCCGCGGAGCGGGCGCTCACCCACAACGCCTTTCACGACCAGCTGACCGGTCTGCCGAACCGGCGGCTGTTCCTCGACCGGCTCGACCAGGCTCTGCTGCGGGGTGCGCAGAGCGGGACGACGGCAGCCGTGCTGCTGGCCGACATCGACCGCTTCAAGGTCTTCAACGACAACCTCGGTCAGCAGGCGGGCGATGAGCTCATCCAGGAGATCGCGCGGCGCATCGCCCTGGTCACCGGTCCCTCCGACACCATCGCGCGGTTCGGTGGTGACGAGTTCACCGTGCTCGTCGAGGCGGACACCGACGCGGCCAGGCTGCTCGCGACCCGCATCGTCGACCAGCTCTCGGTCCCGGTGCGACTGTCAGAGGGACGCCAGGTCGTCGCCTCGGTGAGCATCGGGATCGCCACCACCGTCGCCGGCACGACCGCCGACGACGTCCTGCACGACGCCGACGTCGCGATGTCGCAGGCGAAGGCCGCCGGGGTCGGGGGAGTGCACGCCTACGACGCCGGCGCGATGCTGTCGCGCTCGGCCCACCGCTTCGACCTCGAGGCCGACCTGCGGACGGCGCTCGCGCAGGACGCTCTGGAGGTCTACTACCAGCCCAAGGTCGACCTCGCGACCGGCGAGATGCACGACGTCGAGGCGCTCATCCGGTGGCCCGACCCCCAGCTGGGTCTGCGGATGCCCGGCGAGTTCATCCCGGTGGCCGAGGAGTCTGGGCTGATCCTGCCGCTCGGGAGGTTCGTCCTGACCCAGGCGTCGAGGCAGGCCCACCTCTGGGCCGAGGGCGGCGTCCGCGTCAGCGTCGCAGTGAACCTCTCGCCCCGGCAGTTCCAGGACGCCGGCCTGACCGAGCAGATCGAGACGGCCCTGCGGCTCAGCGCGCTGCCACCGGAGCGGCTGTGCCTGGAGATCACCGAGAGCCTCGCCATGCAAGACCTCGAGCTGACCGTGCGGACCTTGCACGAGCTGAAGGCCCTTGGGGTGGAGCTGGCCATCGACGACTTCGGCACGGGGCACTCATCGCTCAACTACCTCAAGCGCTTCCCGGTCGACGAGGTGAAGATCGACCGCTCGTTCGTCACCAACCTCGAGCACAGCAAGGTCGACCGCGCGATCGTCTCGGCCGTCGTGGGACTCGCCGAAGCGCTTGGCATCCGGACCGTCGTCGAGGGGATCGAGGACATCGCCCAGCTCGACTGGGTGCGCGAGCTCGGCTGCAGCCTGGCGCAGGGCTACCACGTGTCCCGGCCGAAGCCGGCGGACGAGGTCACCCCGCTCCTGTCAGCCGCCGGCCGGATCCCCGCGCCTCGGACGACCATCGACCTGACGCAGGACAGGGCCTACCGCTAGTCCGGTGTGGAAGACCCCCTGTGGCGGGGCTCACATTGTGGGGAAGAGGCACACAGGAGGCACAGCGCCGTTGCCGAAGCCCTCACGCATGGTGCGACTCTCTTCCCGTCGGGTTTGCTCGACAGCCCTGCTCGCGGTGCTCGCCGGCTGCGGGACGACCGTCCCGGCCGCTCAGCAGGGCGGCTACGGCAGCGGGGGCGGCAGCTCGCTCGTCGACGGCTCCTCGACCACGGGAGCGAGCGCCGGCGGCACGACGTCGGGCCTTGACGGCAGCTCGACCGCTGGCAGCACCGCCGGGTCCGTCAGCGCCGGCGGGACCGGCTCGTCGGGCACCTCCGGCACCGGTGGGGCGACGGGTGCGGGCACGAGTGGCACCGGCGGCCTCGACGGCTCGACGTCCGGGGTGGCCGGTACGACCTCCAGTGGCGGAGGACCGGCCAACTCGGCCCCGCTGAAGGTCGGCGTCTTCTACCTCAACGGCGGCAACCAGGTCATCAGCTCGGCGTTTCCCGGCAGCTCGGTCAGCTTCGGTGACGGCAAGCGGGAGGCGACGGCGATCATCGACGACATCAACAAGCGCCACCTGGCCGGCGCGCACAAGCTGGTGCCCGTGTGGATCGCCATCGAGGCTACCGACAACGACGCGAGCCGGCAGCAGAAGTGTCTGGGCGCGGTGCAGGACAACCACCCCGTCGCGCTGATGGCCATCTTCAACCTCACCGAGGGCCTGGCGAAGTGCGTCCAGCAGTCGAGCACGCTGATGATCGACGTGGCCCTGGGCGCCGGTGACGAGCACCTCTACTCGCAGGCCAAGAACCTCGCGTTCAGCCCGAGCCAGATGACGCGCGACGCGGAGCAGAAGCTGGTGCTGACCCTGGCCCACCAGCAGGGCGAGCTGCCCGCCGGCAAGACCGTCGGGCTCATCGACCAGTCCGACGACCCGATGTACCCGCGGGTCATGCGCACCACCGTCATCCCGCTGCTGAAGTCCTGGGGAGTCCCCTACATCGAGCAGTCGCTGTCGAGCGGCTCCGACACCAGCGGCATGTACAACGCCGTCCTGAAGTTCAAGACGTCCAAGGTCGACACGGTCGTGTTCAGCCTCGGCAGCGGCGGCATTCCCGAGGTGCTGTTCATGCAGTCGGCCGACCAGCAGCAGTTCCGCCCCGCCTACCTGATGGGCGACTCGACGGACACCAACTTCGTCGGCTCTCAGGCGCCGGCCGCGCAGATCAAGCGGATCTCCGGTGCGGGCACCTACCCGCTCGCCAACGTCCAGGCCGACCAGTACCCCTCGTCCGCCAACGAGAGGAAGCGCCTGGCCGTCCTCAACAAGGCCATCGGCGGCTACAACAGCCGCTACAGCAGCCTCACCGGCACGCTCTACTGCGAGATCCTCTACTCCTTCGCCTTCGTCGCCGACCGGACGGCGGGCGTCATCACCTCCTCCGCGTGGTCACAGACGTTCCACGCGCTCGGCAGCGCGTACCAGCCGGTGACGACCTTCAGCACCCGATTCCGGCCGGGTCGGCCCGACGGTGCGAGCGGCTACCGCGCGCTCGGCTACGGCGCCGCGTGCAACTGCATCACCTACACGTCGCCGGTCCGCGCGGTCCCCGCGTCATGAGGCGCCGGTTCCTCGCCGCCGCGGCCCTGCTCGTCGCGGCACTGCCGCACACCGCGAGCGCCGCGGACCACGGCAGCTACACGAAGCACTCGTTCACGAACGCCAAGGGGACGCTCTCCTACACGCTCTACGTCCCGCCCACCGGCGCTACCCGCCCGAGGAACCTCGTCGTCGTCCTGCCTGGGGCGGGCGAGACGTCCGACGGCGCGATGATGCGCTCGAACTTCAACAAGGTCGCCGAGAAGCTCCGCTTCGTCGTCGCCTACCCGGAGCAGAGCGTCGCCTACAGCTCCGGGCAGGAGTGGGACTGGGCCGCGGCCAGCAAGGAAGGCCGCACGAACCGCGAGGCGTCGATCATCGCCGGCCTCACGCGCTACGTGACCAGCACGGTCAGGCTCGACCCGAAGCACGTCTACGTCATGGGCATCTCCGCCGGCGCAGGCATGGCCAGCGCGATGGCCGTGGCTTTCCCGGACGTCTACTCCGGTCTCGGCATCGAGGCCGGCTGCCCGTTCGACAACGCGGGCTGCGCCGGCGGTTCGGTCACCGCTGACCAGTCGGCCGCCGCTGTCGTGAGGGCGATGGGCAGGTACCACCACCGGATGCCCGTCTTCAACGAGTACGGCAGCGCCGATCCGATCGCCGTGGGGGTCAGCAGCAACCTCGTCGTGCCCTCCTGGCTGACCGTCGACGACCTCCTCGACAACGGCAAGGACGACGGCACTGTCAACCGCGCCGCCGCGGAGAACCGGTTGGTCACGCCCGCTGCCCCCAACAAGCCCTACCGCGACCAGGTCTGGCGCGACGCGCGGGGCTGCGCCCTCGGGCGCAACTGGGTCGTCTACGGCGAGCAGCACGCCTGGTCCGGCGGCACCCCGACCGACTCGAGCGATGTGAGCGCCGACCCGCTGGCCCCCGACGCCTCGACGGCCATGTACCGGTTCTGGACCAGCCCCCGGACGCTGAACGGCAGCACCCGCTGCGCCTGAGTGGCACGATGAGCAGGTGGCGACCGAGGCGGTGCTGACGGCGGTCGTGTCCCGCGCCGTGCAGACCGCGGAGCTCGTCGACGACGAGTGCCTGTTCGACCGCGACGACCTCGCCGCAGTGCTGCGCTACTGCGACACCGCCTGGAACAGCGACGCGGTCCTGGCGGCCGTCGACACCGTGCTGCAGCAGTGCGTCCAGGACCTGGACGCGGCGGGCGCGAGAGCCGCCGGGGTCCTGCGGGCCCGCATCGTCCGGGCCACCGCACGACGCCAGCTGCCGGTCGAGAACATCCAGGGCGACATCGGCGCCGGCCGCGGCGCGCCCCCCGACGTCCCCTGACCGGCCCGAACCGCCCTTCCCGGCAGGTGCCCGTCCGCGATCTTCCGAGCCTCGGCCTCGCTCACGGCGTGCCCGGCACCAGACGCGGAAGATCGCGACGAGACCCGCGCCGGAGCAGAACGGGGCTCGCACGCGATCGCGTTGCTTGCCGAACCTGCTCGGCCGACGTGGTTCCAGGCCAGACGCCGGACGAAAACCAGTGCGAACTGCTTCCGAAGATCGGGCCGACGCATGAGCAGGTGACGGGTCGTGGTCAGGCGTCGCGCCGGAGCTCCTGGCCGAGGAGGTCGACGACCCAGGTGACGGCCTCGCCGGCCTGCTTCGGGCTCATGCCCCAGGTGCCGACGAACCGCTCGTACGCCGCCTGCGTGGAGAGCACGTCCAGCACAGCGGCCGACCGGCGGGCCAGCGCCTCGTCGGACGTCTCGGCGGAGACCGCACGCAGGACGGCCTCGCGACGTCGGCGGTCGGCCTGCTGCGCGGCCGGGCCGCCGCTCGCGGGCGGGCGCACCCTGAAGCGGGGCAGCGCGCGGAAGAAGCGACGTGCCAGCAGCGCCACGTCGTCCAGCGTCATGTCGTCGTAGGAGATGCCGGCCGCAGCGATGAGCCGTCGCATGGCAGCGTCGTGCAGGTCCTCGGAGGTGGCGAAGTGCCGGTAGACGGTGCGCTCACCGACGGCCGCCCGCTCGGCAACCGCCCGGTAGGTCAGCCCGTGCCAGTCCCAGTCGTCCTGCTCGCGCGCGATCTCCACCGCCGCGTCCAGGATCCGCTCCCGCGTCTGCTCCTGCTGGCGGCGACGGGCGGGGCTGTCGTACCGCCTTGACGCTGTCGTCATAGTGGTGACAGGCTACTGCCGCGAATTGCTCAGAGTCGAGCAGCGAGTCGAGGAGCCGTATGACTGCACCAAGCGCGGGCACCGTCGAGATGACGATCCGGTTCCCGTACAAGCGATCCCTCGGGCCGGTGATCGGCGCCTTCATGACCGGCCTGGCCGGTCAGCAGATCCTCGGGATCCGCAACGGGTCGGAAGTGATGTGCCCGCCGCTCGAGTGGGATCCGAAGACCGGCAAGGAGCTCGACCACGGCGCCCTGGTCGAGGTCGGCCCCGCGGGCACCGTGGTGTCATGGACCTGGGTGCCGAAGCCGTCGGCGCAGCACCCCCTCGACAAGCCGTTCGCCCTCGCCCTCATCAGGCTGGACGGGGCGGACACCGCGCTCACGCACGCCGTCGACGCCGGCTCGATCGACGCCATGTCGACTGGCATGCGCGTCGCCCCGCGCTGGAAGGCAGAGCGCCAGGGCCACATCACCGACATCGAGGCCTTCGTGCCCGGTGAGGACCCGCAGGGGCTCGACGACTCTCGGCCCGAGGAACCCGTCACGATGATGCCGTACAACGCCGAGATCCCCTACACGCTGCCCATCGCGGTCAACACAGCACGGAACGCCGTGGCCCTCAAGGAGAAGCGGCTCATCGGCCTGCGCTGCCCCGTCTGCAGCCGCACCTACGCCGGCGAGCGCGGGTTCTGCCCGATCGACACGACGGCGCTGACCGCGGAGCACGAGGTCCAGCTGCCGCAGACCGGGACGCTGACGAACTACACCATCATCACGCCGGTCCAGTACCCGGGACAGACGGAGACCGAGCCGTTCGCCCGCTGCATGATCCTGGTCGACGACAGCGACCTGGTGATCGGCTACCAGCCCGTCATCGACCTCCCTGTCGAGCAGGTGCGGGTGGGTGTGCGCGTGAAGCTCGTCTGGGGCGACGGTGACATCGAGGGCTGGCAGCCCACCGGCGAACCGGACGTCGACGACCCCGACCTCGTGAACAGGATCTACTGACATGGCGAGCGACGACATCGCGATCATCGGTTGGGCCGTCTCCCCGATGGAGCGGCGGACCGCCAAGTCCGAGCAGCAGATGCTGTTCGAGGTGGTGACCGATGCGGTCGACCACGCGGGTATCACCCGCGCCGACGTCGACTTCACGGTCGCTGGCAGCTGCGACTACGTGGCTGGTCAGGCTTTCTCGTTCGTGCAGAACATCGACGCCGTGGGTGCCTGGCCGCCGAAGCGCGACAGCCACGTCGAGATGGACGGTGCGTGGGCGCTCTACGAGACGTGGGTCCGGCTGCTGTCGGGCGACATCGACATCGCGCTGGCGACCGGCTCCGGTCGCAGCAGCACCGCCGACCCGGCGCTGATCTACCCGATGGAGATGGACCCGTTCTACCTCGCCCCTCTCGGCGCGGACGCGATGAGCTTCTCGGCGCTCCAGGCGCGGGCGCTCCTCGACGCAGGCAAGGTCACGGAGCGCCAGATGGCCGAGATCGCCTTGCGCAGCAGGGCATCCGCCACGAGCAACCCGCACGCGCAGGTGTCCGGCGCGTTCGACGTCGACGCCGCTCTGCAGACCGACTACGTGCGGGCGCCGCTGCGCAAGCACGACCTCCCGCCGATCACCGACGGCGCCGCGTGCGTCGTCATCGCGCGCGCCGACAAGGCCCGCGAGATCTGCGAGAACCCGGTCTGGATCAAGGGCTTCGCGCACTACAGCGAGCTGCACAACCCCGGCATGCGTGACCTGCTCACGTCGCCCTCCACGACGCTCGCGGCCAAGGCCGCCGGCATCGAGGAGGCCCCGGTCGACTTCGCCGAGGTGCAGGCCGCCTTCAGCCACGAGGAGGTGATCCTGCGCGAGGCCCTGGGTCTCGGGCAGGACACGCCGGTCAACCGCTCCGGCGGTCCCCTCGCCGCGAACCCCGTCATGGCGACCGGCCTGGTCCGGATCGCCGAGACCGCCCGTCAGATCCGCGAGGGGCAGGGCCGCCGCGGCGTCGCCCACTCGACCTCCGGTCCGTGCCTGCAGCAGAACCTGGTCTGCGTCCTCGAGGGAGATGCGCGATGAGCCACCAGCCCTGCGCCGTCGTGGGCGTCGGTCAGACCCACCACAAGACCCGCCGCTGGGACGTGTCCCTCGGCGGCCTGGTGCGCGAGGCCGCGACCCGCGCCCTCGAGGACGCCCAGATGGACTGGTCGGACATCGACGCCGTCGTCCTCGGCAAGGCACCCGACCTGTTCGAGGGCGTCATGAAGCCCGAGCTCTACCTGACCGACGCCCTGGGTGCGCACGGCAAGCCGATGTTCCGCGTCCACACCGCGGGCTCCGTCGGCGCGACCACCGGCATCGTCGCGGCGCACCACGTCGAGACCGGCCGGCACAAGCGCGTCCTCGCGGTCGCCTACCAGAAGCAGTCCGAGGGCAACGCGCAGTTCGCGCTCGGCTCCGGCCGCGGCGGCTCCCTCGGCGCGGGCGGTGCGTTCGCGCCCTACATGCGCTCCTACATCGCCCGCAGCGGCTCGCCCCTGGACATCGGCCCGATGGTCGCGGTGAAGGACCGGCTCAACGCGCTGAAGAACCCGTACGCCCACCTGAAGCTCACCGACATCTCCCTGGAGAAGGTCAAGGAGTCGCCGATGATGTGGGAGCCGGTGCGGTACCTCGAGTCCTGCCCGTCGTCCGACGGCGCGTGCGCGGTCGTGCTCACCGATGAGGAGGGCGGCAAGGCCGCCGCGGCAGCCGGCCGCGCTCCGGCGTGGATCCTCGGCACCGCGGTCCGGTCCGAGCCGTCGACGTTCCCCGGTCGCGACCCGGTGACGCCGCAGGGCGCCTTCGACTGCGCCGACGACCTGTACCGGCAGGCCGGCATCACGAACCCGCGCGAGCAGCTCGACTGCGCCGAGCTCTACGTGCCGTTCAGCTGGTACGAGCCGATGTGGCTCGAGGCGCACCGGATCGCCGAGAAGGGCCGGGGCTGGAAGATGGTCGAGAGCGGCGAGACCGCCCTCGACGGGGACTTCCCGGTCAACATGTCCGGCGGCGTGCTCTCCTCGAACCCGATCGGTGCCTCCGGCCTGCTGCGTCTGGCCGAGGCCGCGCTCCAGGTCCGCGGCATGGCCGGCGAGCACCAGGTGGACGGTGCGAAGGTCGCCCTCGGACAGGCCTACGGCGCGGCAGCGCAGTACTTCTCGATGTGGGTCGTCGCGAGCAGCCTGGACCCCTTCGGCCGCTGAGGGGCGGCGGGCGGCCGCGCGACGTAGCGTGGCCGCCGTGGAGGAGACCTGGCTCGACGTCGGAGGTGCCGCGCTCGCAGCGCGGTCGTGGCCCGGCCCCGGGCGTCCGGTGCTGGCGGTGCACGGCCTGTCGTCGAACGCTCGGCTCTGGGACGAGACGGCCGCAGCGCTGGCCCGGCGGGGCCACCCCGTGGTGGCCGTCGACCTGCGCGGCCACGGCCGTTCCCACCAGGTCCCTGACACCGCGGTAGACCCGACCGTTCAAGCGGCCCAGGACCTCGCTGCCGTCTGCGCTGCTCTCGGCTGGGAGGCGCCCGTCGTCGCCGGCCAGTCCTGGGGCGGCAACGTCGTGCTCCAGCTCGCCGCCGACCGCCCTGAGCTCGTCCACGGACTGGTCCTCGTCGACGGTGGCTGGCTCGTCCTCGCGGACCGCTGGGCGACTCTCGACGAGGCCTGGGAGGTGCTCGCCCCGCCGCAGTTCGACGGCCTGCGCGCCGACGACCTGCGGGCCCGGCTGAGGGAGGTCCACCCGTCGTGGTCCGAGGCGGCGCTCGCCGCGACGGCGAACAACCTCCAGGTCAGGGACGACGGCACCATCGCGCCCTGGCTCGACCGCGACCGGCACCGCACCATCGTCGGCAGCCTGCTCGCGCAGCGGCCCCGCGACCTGTACCCGCGGGTGACCTGCCCGGCGGTCCTCCTGGTCGCCGGGGCCGCCAACCCCGCCGCCGACGAGGCTGCCGCGGCGATGCCGAACGCCAGGGTCGTCCCGTTCGTCGGTGGCGACCACGACCTGCACGCCCAGCACCCGGACCGCGTCGCCGCGCTGGTCCACGACCTCGCATGACCGGCCGACTAGTGGTCATGGGCTCCGGCGAGACGGCGCCGACGATGGTGGAGGTCCACCGCACGACGCTGGCCGCTGCCGGCGCCGGGACGTCGCTGCTCCTCGACACCCCCTACGGCTTCCAGGAGAACGCGGACGACATCACGCGCAAGGCGGTCGCCTACTTCGGCAGCAGCGTCGGCCGGAGCCTCACTCCGGTGGCCTGGCGGCAGCGGCTCGCCGGCGGTGACCTCGACCGCGCCCTCACGGCCGTGCGCGGTGCACGGTCGGTCTTCGCCGGCCCCGGCAGCCCGACGTACGCGCTCCAGGTCTGGGAGGGCAGCGGTTTCGACGACGCCGTGCACGCGACGGCGCACGGCGGAGGGACGGTGACGTTCGCCTCGGCCGCTGCCCTGACCCTTGGCGTCGTCAGCGTGCCCGTCTACGAGATCTACAAGTGCGGACACGCGCCGGCCTGGGTGCCTGGGCTGAACCTGCTCGAGCGGCTGACCGGCCTGCGGGCGGCGGTCGTCCCGCACTACGACAACTCCGAGGGCGGCAGTCACTCGACCGCCTTCTGCTACCTGGGTGAGCGACGGCTGGCGTTGCTCGAGCAGTCGCTGCCGGAGGGCGCGCACGTCATCGGCGTGGACGAGCACACCGCTCTGGTTCTCGACCTGGCGACCCGCACCGCGACGGTTCTTGGGAACGGCGCCGTGACCGTGCGGCACGACGGAGCCTCGCGAGTGCTGGCGGCGGGTACGCAGGTGCCGTTCGAGGAGCTCGCGGCCCGGGAGGGAAGCACCCGCGCACATGTCGATCTCGCGAGAAGTCCCGAGCCGGCGCCGGCCACCTCCTCGCTGAGGCAGGACGCGGACGACGCCCGGGCCGCGTTCGACCTGGCCCTCGCCGCCTCTGACGCGGACGCTGCTGCGGAGGCGGTCCTACGGCTCGAGCAGGCCATCACGGAGTGGAACGCCGACTCGCTGCAGTCCTCCGACGGCGACCACGCCCGGCGCACCCTCCGGGGCATGATGGTGGAGCTGGCGCTGGCCGCGCGGGAGGGCCTGGCCGATCCGGCTGAACGGATCGCCCCGTTGGTCGAAGCGCTGCTGTCCGTGCGCGTGAAAGCCCGGCAGGACAAGGACTTCGCGACCTCGGACCGCGTCCGCGACCAGCTGGCCGAGGCGGGCGTCGAGGTCCGGGACGCTGCCGAGGGCGTTCAGTGGGTGCTGGCCCCGCGAACACGCGGGTGACCAGACAGGTCAGGGGCCGGATCCCCGGCCCCTGACCGTTCTGCGGTGGGGTGAGTGACGGGGCTCGAACCCGCGACAACCGGGATCACAACCCGGTGCTCTACCAGCTGAGCTACACCCACCAAGAA
>JAODNF010000498.1 GCA_025464915.1 Frankiales bacterium
AAGGACCCGACCCGGAGCCGACGTGGGCAGAACGCGAGTGGCACGCCCAGCAGGAAGACCAGCAGGGCGTGCACGACGACAGCACCGACCCGTCTGTCTCAGCCGTGCGCCGGAACACCTGGGGGCCGTCGTACCGGGCTCAGCAGCTCCGCGAGGAGCGCCTCGAGCGCCAGGCCCGCGCGTCCCGCTGGACCACCAGCGGGCTGCACGACGCCGTCACCCGGTTCCGCACCGCGGCTCCCTGCCCCGTCCCCGACCAGAGCAACGGCTACCTGTTCCGCGGCCGCCTCCGTCGATGGATCCAGGCGCGCGACATCACGTGCACCTTCCCCGGCTGCGAACGGATCGCCCAGCGCTGCGAGATCGACCACGTCGTCGCGTACCCGTCCGGTCCGACCAGCCACGGCAACGCCGCCTGCGAGTGCGTGCACCACCACCAGGCCAAGCACGCCACCATCCCCGCCATCCGGCGCACCGACGGGTCAATGCACTGGACCAACCGCTTCGGCGTCACAGCTGAGCGCCCACCGCGACCGCTGCTGCGCGGCTGGTAGTCACGGGCTAGTCAGAACGTGCCGTGTGCTGCGAGGCCTCCCAGGAGAAGCCTTGCCTACAGCTACATCTGGAAGACGACGAAGGGCGTCACGGGCTGCCGCGACCTGGTGCTGAAGCTCCGCAACGGCACCACCCTGAGAGTGCTCTTCATCTTCAGGTAAGGCCGACGGAAGCCGACCGAAATGACAACTAGGCTGATCAGATGCGTCAGCTCCTGAACCACGGCGAGATCGTCGTCGTCGAGACCGAGAAGGACCGCTGGGTCGGCACGGCAGAGATGCGTGCCGACCAGATCGTCGTCCGCTCGGGCCGCGCCGGCCGCCCCAAGCTCATCGATGCCCACGAGATCGTGCGCATCACGCCCCTCGAGGACGACACCGCCTGAGCCCGCTCGCCACCCGACGCGCGGCCAGCTGCCCACGGGTTCGGTCAGCGCGAGGCCTTCTCTCAGATCGCGTACACGTCGAGGGTCTCGGCCTTCGGCAGCCCCTGGTAGGCAGCGAGCCAGGCGGCTCGGTGGTCGGTCGTGACGACCAGGTAGCTCTCCGCTTCGGGACCGGACACTCGTCGCATGGCCAGCGGACGAGGGCAAGGATCTTGCGCCCGGTTTGTCCTACCCCTAGCGTCCAGCGCCTACCCAGAGGAGCTCACCGTGTCCGCTCGCCGTCGTCTCGCCCAGCTCACCGCCGCGGCTCTGTGCACCGGCCTGCTGACCGCCGGCGGTGTCGCCGTGGCGACGCCCGCCCTCGCCTGCACCGGCGACCCGTGCGACGCGATCTGCGTCGCGTTCGCCGAGCTCCCGGCGACCGTGCAGCAGAAGGTCTTCCACACCACCAGCTGCCCTGTGCGCTGACGAGAGCCGAGTCGAGGCACCTGGGCTGAGGTGCTCGCTCACGGCGTCCCCGGAGCGACTGCTCCCGAGTGCTGCTCACTAGATTGGCGACATGAGCCAGCCGGAGCTGCACGAGAAGCTCGAGCACCTGTCCTTCCTCGTCGGCGAGTGGCAGGGCCTCGGCGTGATGGGCTACCCGGGCGTGGAGGAAGCGCGGTACGAGCAGGAGATCTCCTTCTCCCACGACGGCCGGCCGTTCCTCGCCTACATCTCCAAGACCTGGCTCATCGACGAGGACGCCAACCGGCTGCGCCCATCCGGGACGGAGACCGGTTTCTGGCGACCCGGCGCCAACCCGCGCGACGTCGAGCTCCTCGTCACGCACCCGACGGGGGTCGTCGAGATCTCCGTCGGTGAGGTCGTGTTCAACAAGATCGAGCTGGTGACCGACCTGCTGGCCCGCACGCAGACGGCCAAGGAGGTCACGGCCCTCAAGCGGCTTTACGGCCTCGTGGACGGCGACCTCGCCTACGCGATCGACATGGCCGCGATGGGCAAGCCGCTCCAGGCGCACCTGAGCGCGAAGCTCCAGCGCATCAGCTGAGTGTCCGTCCGTGCAATTGTCGAGAACATATCGACAGATGACGTAGAGTATTCGTCATTCGGACAGGAGGTGACGGCGTGCTCTTTCAGGAGCCCGTTCTCGACGAGCGCGACCTTCGGGTCGTTGCGGAGATCGACGAGTTGCGGTTCGCGCTGCGCCAGGACACCTACGCGCCCAAGAAGTGGACGGGCGTGCTGCGCAGGAACCTGCTGGCGAAGGCGATCCAGGGGAGCAACAGCATCGAGGGGTACGACGTCAACGCGGACGACGCCGTGGCCGCCGTCGAAGAGGACGAGCCGCTGGATGCGGACGTGCTCACCTGGGCGGAGATCACGGGGTACCGCTCGGCGATGAGCTACGTCCTGCAGCTGGCCGACGATCCGCACTTCTCGCTCGATGTGTCCCTGCTCCGGTCCCTGCACTACATGCTGCTCAGCCACGAGCTGACGAAGAGCCCTGGCCGCTACCGCTCAGGTCCGGTGTTCGTGAAGGACGAGCGGCTCGATCGGATCGTCTACGAAGCCCCGCCTTTCGAGATGGTGGCCGGTCTCGTCGAGGAGCTCGTGCTCGACCTCCGTGGCGCTGAAACCCTCGGCGATGCCACATCGTCGGTCTACGTCCGCGCGGCGATGGCTCATCTCAACCTGGTGATGATCCACCCGTTCCGGGACGGGAACGGGCGGATGGCCAGGTGCCTGCAGACCTTGGTGCTGAGCCGGGACCAGGTCGCGGCGCCGGTCTTCAGCAGCATCGAGGAGTTCCTCGGCGCCAACACCGAGGACTACTACCGCGTGCTGGGGGTCACGGGTGACGGCTCTTGGCAGCCGCAGCGGGATACGACTGCGTGGATCCGCTTCAACCTCCGGGCGCACCACATCCAGGCGCAGACAGTGCGCGCGCGCAACGAGGAGTCGGCGGCGCTGTGGACGGCGCTGGAGGCCCTGCTCGAGAGCCGCGGGCTTCCCGAGCGCGCCATCAACGGGCTCTTCGACGCAGCCCAGGGCCTGCGGCTGCGCAGATCGCGGTACGAGCGGAGCGCGGGTGTCGAAGACCGTACGGCCTCGCGTGACCTCACGGCCCTGGTGGAGGCGGGCCTGCTCGTGGCCGAGGGCGAGACCCGTGCCCGGGTGTACCGCGCGACGGAGGCGCTCTCGAGGATTCGCGTAGATGCCCGCCACCACCGCACCCCCGTCGTCGAGCCCTACTTCGACTTCCGTGGGTGGCTGGTGGCGCAGCAGTCGAACCGCGTCCCCCCCTCCGGACGGCAGCTGACGCTCGAAACCTGAGTCTGCAGGCGTCCCTGGTGGCCGCTCCGGGAC
>JAODNF010000009.1 GCA_025464915.1 Frankiales bacterium
CGCGCTGGCCGCCCAAGGCTTCCACATCACCGGACAGGGCAACAACCGCGCGGCCGTGACCGGGCCGAGCCAGGTCGTCTACGGACCCGGGGCCTCGCTGCCCGCTCGCACGGTCAGCGCCTGGGTACGCGGCTCGATCGTCGTACCCGCACCGAAGGCGAGGCGTGGCTCGGTGCAGCTCGTGCTCGGCAGCGGGTACACCCGGGTCTCGACGCCGGCCGAGGCGGCCGCGGCGGCGCGCGGGCCCGTCCCGACGGTCACGTCTGCGCCCTCCCCGAGCGCGACTGTGCTTCGCTGTCGAGCGTGACGGACAGGCTTTCCCCTCTGGACGTCTCCTTCCTGTCCATGGAGACGCCCACCACCCCGATGCACGTCGGCGGGGTCTGCGTGCTGGAGCTCCCGGCGGACGGCTTCGACTACGACCGGCTGGTACGGCTCATCAGCCAGCGCATCAGCCTGGTGCCCCGCTACCGGCAGAAGGTCAAGTCGGTCCCCGGCCGCCTCGCGAGCCCGGTCTGGGTCGATGACGAGGACTTCGACATCAGCTACCACGTGCGGCGCTCGGCGCTGCCCCGTCCGGGCACCGAGGACCAGCTCAAGGAGCTCGTCGGCAGGCTGATGGCCCGCACGCTCGACCGCGACCGGCCGCTGTGGGAGATCTACCTCGTCGAGGGGCTGGAGGGCGGCCGCATCGCGGTCATCACGAAGACGCACCACGCGATGGTGGACGGCGTCAGCGCCGTCGACCTGAGCACCGTGATCCTCGACGTCGAGCAGACGCCGCGCGAGGTCCCCGAGGACGACTGGGAACCGCGCAGGGAGCCGGGCGCGGTGAACCTGGTGGCGGGCGCGGTCGTGGACCTGGCGACCCGTCCCACCGCCGCCTTCGACACGGCGAAGGCCGCGCTGGGCGACGTGAGGTCGACGGCCGGCAAGGTCGCGTCGCTGGCCGGCGGCGTCCTCACGCAGGCTCGACTGCTGGCCCGCCAGGCCCCGGAGACACCCTTCAACGTCACGCTCGGCGAGCAGCGCCGCTTCGGGATGGTCGCCACCGAGCTGGACGACTACAAGCAGGTCCGCAAGGCGCACGGCGGCTCCGTCAACGACGTCGTGCTGGCGACCGTGAGCGGCGCCCTGCGTGCCTGGCTGCTGACCCGTGGCGAGAAGGTCATGCCCACGACGGTGGTCCGGGCGATGGTGCCCGTCTCGGTGCGGCCGGACGTGGACCGCGGCGAGCTGGGCAACCGCGTCACGTCGTACTTCGTCGACCTCCCGGTCGGCGAAGGCTCGGCCGTGATGCGCCTGCACCAGGTCAGCTTCGCGATGCGCGGCCATCAGGAGAGCGGCGCGGCCGTCGGCGCCGACGCCCTCGTCCAGCTGACCGGGTTCGCCCCGCCCACCATCCATGCGCTCGGGGCCCGCACGGCATCGGTCATGAACCGGCGGCTGTTCAACCTGGTCGTGACGAACGTGCCCGGTCCGCAGTTCCCCCTGTACGCAGCTGGCGCCCGGATGCTCTCGATGTACCCCGTCGTGCCGCTCGCGGCCGGGCAGGCGGTCAGCATCGGGCTCACCTCCTACGACGGCGGCGTCTACTACGGCGTGAACGCGGACCGCGACGCGATGCCGGACGTCGACGTGCTGACATCCTGCATCGAGGACGCACTGGCCGAGCTCGTGGCGGCGTCACGATGACGACCCGCGGTCTGGTCCTCGGCGCCGGTGGCGTGCTGGGTGCCGCCTGGACCATCGGCGCTCTCGCGGCCCTGCGCGAGCACCTGGACTGGGAACCGCAGCGGGCCGACGTGCTCATCGGCACCAGCGCGGGATCGGTCCTCGCCGCGGCCCTGGCCTGCGGCCTCAGCGTCGACGACCTGGTCGACACCCAGCAGGGCAAGGCCGACGCGAGGCTCAGGTACGAGGACGAGGCGGGCGGCGCGCTGCCGCCCCTGCCGCGTCCCGGGATCGGGTCCGCGCGCGGCCTGGTGTCTGCCGCGCTGCGCCCGCTGAAGACACCGCCGCTGGCGGCCCTCTCGCTCGCGATGCCACAGGGCCGCGGGGAGATCGAGCCGATCGGGAGGCTCGTCGACAACGTCCTGCCCGGCGGCGGGTGGGCCCCGCACCGCCGGACGTGGGTCGTCGCGACCGACTACGACGCGGGTCGGCGGGTGCCGTTCGGCCAGATCGGGCAGCCGCTCGCCGACCTCCGCGACGCCGTCATGGCCTCCTGCGCGATCCCCGGCTGGTACCAGCCGGTGCGCATCGGCAAGAGGAGGTACGTCGACGGCGGCGTCTGCTCGCCCACGTCGGTCGACCTGGTCACGCGGCTGCGCCTCGACGAGGTCTACGTGCTGTCGCCGATGACGTCGCTGTCCTTCGACGCCCCGACCCAGCTCGCGGCGCGCATCGAGCGGCAGTTCCGCAGGATTGTGACGCGACGGGTGATGAACGAGATCAAGAAGGTCGCGGCGACCGGGACCACGGTGACCTTCCTCGGACCCACCGCGGCGGACCTCGAGGTGATCGGAGCCAACCTGATGGACCCCTCGCGCCGGGCGGCAGTGCTCGAGACCTCGCTCGCGACGTCCGCGCGGGTGCTCGCCGCATGAGGGTCTACCTGCCATCGACGCTCACCCAGCTGCGGGGCCTTCTCGACAGCGGCGTCGCCGGTGACCCGCCGCTGCCTGGGTACGCGGTCACGCCGGCGCTGCGCGAGTGGTACGCCGAGGGCGACGAGGAGGAGCTCGAGTACGTCGCCCTCACCCTCGCCGCCCGTGCCTCGGTGCGGCTCCTCGACGCCGACCCCGAGGCGGTGCGACGTCGGGTGGTCGTGGTCGCCGAGGTCCCGGACGCTGCCGTCAGCAGCGCGGTCCACGTCGACCGTGCCGCTGTGAAGATCGCCGATGCGGTCGCCCTCGAGCTCGTGCAGGCCGTGCACGTCGACGACCCGTCGGCCGTACCCGACGTGACCGTTGCGGCCGACGCCGTCATCGAGGCCGACCTCGGCTCGGAGGACGCGGCGTTCAAGGTGGAGCAGGCGGACGGGCACGAGCTGCAGTGGTTCGCGACGCAGGAGATCGGACCGCTGCTCGAACTGGGATGAGCGCGTCGCCCGATCGGGTGGCGAGTGGCCGCCCGTCCGTGTCGACACCCCAGCCATGGACTCGCGCGCCCAGCTCCAGACCCTGGCGCGCGCCATCGACCTGTCGACCGACATCGAGCGCGCGTGGGCCGGGCTCGGGCCGCCCGTCGACCTGCGCAAGCACTGCGGCATCTGCCGCAACGAGCAACCGGTGCGCGTGCCCTTCCTGCGGCACGTCTGCCACCACTGCGCCGCGGTCTGGGTCCCGGGCATCTGCGGCGACTGCGCCAACACCTCGGTCACGTTCACGCTCGACGGGCAGCTCTCGCGCCTCGCGAGCTGCGGGTGCGGCGGCCAGCTGCGCCAGGTCGGCTACGTCCCCAAGCCGCGTGCTGCGGTCGACCCGGAGGTCGCGGCGGCGCGCAAGGTCGTCGTCGAGACCCGCAAGAAGCGCGCCAGCTGGACGACCCGCGTCGTGCTGGTCGCGGTGGCCGTGCTCGCGACCGTGGCGGGCGTGCGCCTGGTGCACCACAACCACGCCGCGCCGACGACCACTGCCCCCGACCTGACGCACGTACACGTCGCCGACGACCCGTCGCTGCCGATGCCGGCGCGTGGCCGGCTGGCGGCGGAGCGGCTCACCCAGGCCGGCCGCATCAACGACGTCTTCGCCTGCGCGGGCGAGCTCCCCACGGTTCCCAGGCCGGCCGCGAGTGCGACCCCCAGCTCCACGGCCGTGACGGACAGTGGCCAGGCCGCAGCGGCGTTCCTCGCCGGTTGCCTCAAGGGGTAGTCACATCAGGCCATCTCTCGGATGACCCGTCCGAGTGGTCAATGCCACCGACCAGCGCGTCGATCATGACTCACAGTGAGGGGGTGGGGCGTGCGTCGCACGGTGGCTGCACGGGAGCTGGACGACGAAGCGGGCTTCACGCTCGTCGAGTCGCTCGTCGGCATCATGCTCATCACGATCGCGATCTTCGCCCTCACCGCTGAGCTCACCACCTACGTCCACCACCAGGCGAACGAGCGTGCGCGCACCAGCGCCGTCCGCTACATGAGCACCTCCGTGGAGACGGCCCGGAGCCTGCCTGCCAGCGTGCTGGCGCAGATCCCGGTCGGCACCATCCCGGTCCCGCCGAAGACCATCGGCGGCATCACCTTCACGACGACCGAGAGCCTCCAGCGGTGCAGCGTCAACGACGCGCCGGACGCCTGCACGACCACGGCCGCCGACTCAGCCGTCCTCGACACCCGCGTCCGCATCACGGTCTCCTGGCCGGACGGCAAGGTCACCCGCTCTGTCACGACGTCCACTTCGCTCGCGGACGACGCGGACGGCAGCTACAGCCCGACCGGCAGCGGCTCGCTCTCGACGCTCGTCGGTGGCACCGGCACCGCGACCAGTGGTGTCAGCGTCAGCAGCTTCACGGCGTCGCCGACGTCGGTCGGCGTCACGGCCGCCGGCGCTCCGCAGTCGGCGCTGGGACTGACCCTCACCACCGTCGGCCTGACGACCGCGACGACAGGCATCCCGGTCACCTGGACGGACGACAACGGCAGTCACCAGTGGACCCTCACCGGCGGACCGTCGTCCTGGACCGGGACGATCCCGGCTGCCAGCATCACCAAGGTCGTCGCGTCCGGCACGGCGACGCTGCGCTTCGCCGCCACCGTGCCCGGGACCAGCGCCCTGTCCACCGTCGACGTGACCCTCAAGCCGGGTGTGACGATCGGCAGCTGCAGCGTCGCCCCGAACCCCGTCGTGCTCACCGTGCTGACCCGCAGGACGGCTCTCGTCGAGACGCTGACCTGCACGACGACGGGCCTCGCGTCGACCGACTCGGTCTCGGTGTCCTACGCCTCGGGCAGCGGCACGGGTACGAAGTCGCTGACCTCGACCAACGGGACCACCTGGACCACGACCCTGCCGGTCGCGACGACGATGGCCTCGAGCGGCCTGTCGGAGACGTTCACGTTCACGGCGACGCGCGCCTCCGACAGCGTGAGCGCCACGACGACCGCCAGTGCGGTGCTGGCATGATGCGCCGGGCCGAAGGGGCCGACGAGGACGGCATGATGCTCGTCGAGCTGCTCGTCGGCATGGTGCTGATGAGCATCATCTCGCTCATCGTCTTCGACGGGATCGTCGGTGGGTTCAAGGCGCAGCGGGGACTGCAGCAGAAGGGCGACGCCCTCACAGCGGTGCGCACCGTCGCCCAGCGCGTGCTGCGTCAGGTTCGGGAGGCCACGCCGATCCACTCGGCCACCGCCCAGCAGCTGGTGATCGCGCATGCCGACAACAACGGCGGCACCGTCTGCACGAGGTGGGACTTCGTCACGACGGGGAGCACCGCCAAGCTGACCCAGACGGTGGCCACGGACACGTCGTGCAGCGCATGGGGAGCGGCCACCACGATCATCGACAACCTCGACGCGTCGGTCCTGCCCTTCGGCTACGGCCACAAGGCCCAGTGGAGCGCGCCGTCCGGGGTCACCGTGACGACCATCGACCCGGCGACCTGCATCATCGGTGGGACCAGTCCCGTGAAGTACAGCCGCTACTGCATCGGGACCGTGACGCTGCACCTCACGAAGCTGGTGACCGGTCACACGCCTGTCGTCGTGGACTCGACCATCGACGTCCGGAACCCGTCGTGATGTCCCGGCTGCGCCCGCGCGACGACGAGGGCAACATCATGATCGCCCTGCTCGGGATCATCGTCATCACCTCCATCGTGCTCGTCGGCCTCGCGCAGATGCTCATCAGCGAGCGCGTCACCCGGCACGACCGCAACTTCGAGCAGGCGCTGTCCGCCGCAGAGACCGGGCTGGCCAAGCTCCTGACCCAGGTGAAGGCGACGCCCTACCGGACCAGCCTCGCGTCGGTGTCGGGAACCGACTCCCGGTCCAGCGCGACCTGGACCGCCAGCGCCAGCGGTGGCAGCGGCCACTGGGTCCTCACCGCCTCCGGCACGGCGACCGGCAGCGCGACCCGGGTGACGCGCACCATCACGCAGAGCGTCGACGTCGCGGACCTGCTCTCGCACCCGCTGTTCGCGACGACCCAGCTCACCCTGGGCGGCGGGAGTGCGGACAGCGTCGACACCTACGACTCGTCCGTCGACTCGTCGGTCTGCGCCACGACGGGTCTTGCTCTGCCGACGGGCATGACCGCCTCCGGCACCCGGATGTGCACCCACGCCTCACCTGCCCTCGGCCGGATCGGCACGAACGGGCCGCTGACGCTGCCGCACGACTCGCTGGCCAACCTGGCCGGGGCCGACATCTACGCCGCCGGCACCCCTGGCTACCCAGACCCGCTGGACACCGGCTCGTGCGCCGGCGACAGCACCACCTGCGCCAGCGCCCAGGTGGTCACGCACCCGGACCCCCTGGGGTTCCCGCTCTCCAGCCAGTGCGCCAGCGGCGTCGGTGCCGGAGCCGCGGCCTACGACGGCTCGCTCGCCCTGGCGGCCAACGCGGTCTACAACTTCACCGACGTGACCCTCAACGCGACGGCGATCGCCAACCTGGCCAACATCAGCGGTTCGACCCTGGTGATCTGCTTCAGCGGCGAGCTCGACATCGTGCCGACGGTGCCGATCAACAGCGTCGTCACGGACCCGCTGACGCTGCGGACCGCGCCGCGCCCGCCCTCCACGCTCGTCCTCATCAGCACGTCGAGCTCGACCGGCACGCCGACGATCAAGCTCAACGCGGGGCTGGCCCTGCCCAGCAAGGTGTCGGCCGTCATCTACGCCCCGAACGCCACCTGCAGCGCGACCGCCCACGTGGACCTCTACGGCGCGATGGTCTGCGGCAAGGTCACTGCGTCCAGCGGCATCGACGTCCACTACGACGTGCAGGTCGGCAAGCTGCCCTTCGACCAGCCGGTCACCGTGTCGGCCTGGCGGGAGAAGTAGCCGCCACTCGCTGCCGGGCGACGAACCACGCCAGCCCCAGCAGCCAGGGCAGCTCGCACGCCCAGGCGACGACCACCCGCTGGTCGCGCAGCTCACCGCCGAGGCTGTGCGACGCCAGCTGCCACCCCACTTGGCTCGGCCAGGTCGCGAGCAGGGTCACCGCCACGCTGAGCAGCACCAGGCGCATCACCTGGTCGAAGGGCGCGTGCGCCCGCTCCAGCGGCCGGCCGAGGTCGAGGCGCTCCACCGGGACGTAGGTGTAGATCACGTGGCGCATGACGAGGAAGGTGACGACCACGAGCACCAGGTCACCGGTCATCACGGCGCCCCCCGGCAGCAGCCGCACCAGGTCGCCCGCGAAGACCAGCAGCAGTCCGGTGAGCAGGACGAGGACGGCCCGGCTGTCGACGAGCTCCAGCGCAGGTGCGAGCTCGAGCCGGGCACGCCGCGTGCGGTGCCGCGGCCCGTGGGTGTCGAGCACCTCGACCTGGTCGAGCGGGTCGTCCCCGTGGAAGTGCCGCAAGTGCCGCTGGCCGTCGGTCCGGACGCCCTCGCGGACGCGCACGGGAGTGAAGTCGACCTCCGTCGCGGCGCGGAAGCCGCGGCGCGCGTAGGCCCAGGCCGCCGACGTCGCGCGCGGAGCCACGAGCAGGGCTGCGAAGACCGCGACGACCAGCCCGACGTACCGGCTGAACGCGACCACCTGCTCCACGGGACTGAGACTAGAACGCTGCGAGTGGCAGCATGGGGGGATGCTCGACGCGATCACGTCCGTCCCCACGCCCGTCAACGAGCCGGTCCGCTCCTACGCCCCCGGATCAGCCGAGCGGGCCTCGCTGGAGTCCCGCCTGAAGGAGCTCGGGTCCGAGCGGATCGACCTGACGACGACCATCGCAGGCCGGTCGGTCCTCGCGTCGGGCGAGCGGATCGACGTCGTCCAGCCGCACCGGCACAGTGCCGTCCTCGGTGTGACGGCCGAGTCCTCGGCGGCCGAGTGGCAGGCCTCGGTCGACGCGGCCCTCGCGGCGGCGCCCGCGTGGCGTGAGACCTCGTACGACGACCGGGCTGCCGTCCTGCTCCGGGCCGCAGACCTGCTCGCCGGCCCGTGGCGCGACACCCTCAACGCCGCGACCATGCTGGGTCAGAGCAAGACCTGCTTCCAGGCGGAGATCGACAGCGCCTGCGAGCTCATCGACTTCCTGCGCTTCAACGTCGCGTTCGGCCGAGGAATCCTGGCCGAGCAGCCGGTCTCGTCGCCAGGGGTCTGGAACCGGATGGACCACCGGCCGCTCGAGGGGTTCGTCCTGGCCATCACGCCGTTCAACTTCACGGCCATCGCGGGCAACCTTCCGCTGGCGCCCGCCCTCATGGGCAACACGGTCGTGTGGAAGCCGTCACCGACGCAGCAGCTCGCGGCGCACTTCACGATGCGGCTGCTCGAAGCGGCCGGGCTGCCACCCGGCGTGATCAACCTGGTCACGGGGTTCGGCACCTCGTCCGCCGTGGCGCTCGAGCACCCGTCCCTGGCCGGCATCCACTTCACCGGCTCGACCGCGACGTTCCAGCACCTGTGGCAGCAGGTCGGTGCGAGCATCTCCCGCTACCGCTCCTACCCCCGGCTGGTCGGTGAGACCGGCGGCAAGGACTTCGTCCTCGCCCACGCGTCTGCCGACGTGACTGCCCTCGAGGTCGCGCTCGTCCGCGGCGCCTTCGAGTACCAGGGCCAGAAGTGCTCGGCGGCATCCCGGGCCTACGTGCCGCGCTCGATCTGGGAGGGCGGGCTGCGTGACGCCCTCGCGGCCCGGACGGAGTCGCTCGCCTATGGCGACGTCACCGACTTCTCCAACTTCGGCGGGGCGGTGATCGACCGCCGTGCCTTCGACCGGCTGGCGGGAGTCGTGCGCGGCGCTGTCTCGGACAGTGCCCTGACGGTCGTCGCCGGCGGGACGGCCGACGACAGCCAGGGATTCTTCGTGCAGCCGACCGTGATCGAGTCGGCGGACCCCCTGCACGACGTCATGACTCGCGAGTTCTTCGGGCCGGTCCTCGCCGTCCACGTCTACGACGACTGGAGCGAGGTCCTGCCGCTCGTCGACGCCTCGTCGCCGTACGCGCTCACGGGCGCGGTCTTCGCCGACGACCCGTACGCGATCGCCGAGGCCTCCACCGCGCTGCGCTTCGCGGCGGGCAACTTCTACGTGAACGACAAGCCCACCGGCGCCGTCGTCGGTCAGCAGCCGTTCGGCGGTGCACGTGCCTCCGGCACCAACGACAAGGCGGGCTCGCCGCTGAACCTGCTTCGGTGGACCTCGCCTCGCACGATCAAGACGACGTCCGTCCCGCCGCACGACCACCGCTACCCCCACCTGGGATGAGCCCTCTCGACCCGGCCCAGGACCCTGACCGCTTCGACCCGTCGCGTCCGGACGAGCCGACCGGCTCGCTCGACCCGGCGCTCGACCCCGACCGCTACCAGGACCAGACGCTTCCGGAGCTCCTCGGTGCCGGCGCGCAGGAGGACGACCGCGACTGGCTGCAGTCCCTGCTCGGCCTCGCCGGTGTCCTGATCTTCCTCGCCCTCGTCACCGCGGCCCTCTACCTGCTCTGACCTCCCGCGAATGGACACTGCGCTGCGGTTTTCAGCCCGAAAAGCGCAGCGCAGTGTCCATTCGCGGCCTCAGGGGCGGCCGGCGACGATCGCGGAATCGAGACCGGGCTCGTGGGGGCCGAGGAAGTGCGGCTTCGGCTTGGTCAGGAGCTGCCACGACGCCTTGACGCTGCTGAGCACCTCGCGGACGGAGAACCTGACGGTCTTGCCGGT
Organism: Frankiales bacterium; assembly: GCA_025464915.1. Lineage (GTDB taxonomy): Bacteria > Actinomycetota > Actinomycetes > Mycobacteriales > SCTD01 > RYN-111. The sequence goes on from JAODNF010000009.1 coordinate 9,830, forward strand.
GTGCGCGGACAGCTCCGAGCCGCCGAGCCCGACGGCGTCGATGCCGAGCCGGCGGCACGTGAAGACGGCCCTCGGCAGGTGGTAGCCCTGCGACACCAGCACCGCGTCCTTCACGCCGAACACGGCCTTGGCGCGGTAGCAGGAGTCGTACGTCGAGAAGCCGGCGTCGTCGACGACGACGTCCTTCGCAGGCACACCGTGCTGGACCAGGTAGGCGCTCATGGCGGCTGGCTCGTCATGACTGCTGGTGGCGTTGTCGCCAGTGACGAGCAGCGCCCGTACCCGGTGCTCCTCGAACAGAGCGACGGCCAGGTCGAGCCGCTGCTGCAGGAAGGCCGACGGGGTGCCGTCCGGGTGCAGACCCGCTCCGAAGACGATGGCAACGGAGCGGGTCGGGGTCGTGCCCGGGTCGGAGTACCTGTCTCCCCAGGTGCCGAGCCGCATCACGAGCTGGGGAAGCAGCGGCAGGGCGAGCAGGACGAGCAGGACCAGCCAGACGACCTTGCGCCGGAGCAGCAGGAGCAGGAGCACCCGTCCAGTGTGAGGTCAGATGCCACCCGTGTAGAGCAGGCGGTTCGGCGTGCCCGACGGGACCCGGGTGAGCTTTCCGCTGGTCGCGTGGCTGACCAGCCACGCGTTGACGGTCGCCGTGCTGTCGGACGGGTGCTTGGACTCGTAGATCGCCGCGGCTCCGGCGACGAACGGCGCCGCCATCGACGTGCCGGACAGCACCTTCGTTCCGTTGCCCGGCCAGTCGGAGGTCACGTCCACGCCGGGTGCGAACACGTCGACGCAGCTGCCGACGTTGCTCCAGGGCGCCCGGACGTCCTTGCGGTCCGAGGCGGCGACGGTCAGGACCCGGGAGGCTGCCGCGGGGGAGGACTGGCAGGCGTCGGCCTGGCTGTTGCCGGCGGCCACGCTGACGAACACGCCGCTGTCGGCGAGGTCGTCGGCGGCCTTGTCGAGGACGGTGGAGAGGGACCCGCCGAGGCTCAGGTTCACCACGGCCGGCCGTTCGGCGTGCTGCCGCACCCAGTCGATGCCGGCGAGCACGGCGCTCGTGGTGCTCCGGCCGCTGCAGTCCATCACCCGCACCGCGACCAGCTGCACCTTCTTGGCGACCCCCCACGTCGTGCCGCCGACGATGCCGGCGACGTGCGTGCCGTGGCCGTTGCAGTCCTGGCCGCTTCCGCCCAGCGCGTCGAAGCCGACGGTTGCCCGGCCGCCGAAGTCGGGGTGGGCGGTCGCGATGCCGGTGTCGACCACGTAGGCGTGGACGGTGCTCGCCGTGTTGGACCATCGGTAGCGGCCGTTCAGCGGCAGCGACCGCTGGTCGATCCGGTCGAGCCCCCAGCTCCTCGTGTCGGCGGTCAGCCTCACCGGCGCGTCGCGCTCGGTGACGACGCCGGGCACCTGCCGGAGGCGCGCGACCTGGCTCGGCTCGAGGTGCGCAGCGAAGCCGTGCGCGAAGACGTGGGCACCGGAGACGTGCAGCTCGCGCAGGAGCGGCGCGGGGCTGCCAGGGGTGCTGACCACCCAGGGCGACGGGGTGGAGGGCACGAACAGCAGGGGGACGAAAGCGAACGGGGCGAGCAGGGCGCGGAGCATGAGCGGTCCTTCCGGTCGGCGAACCGAGGACGCTACGAGTGCCTGACATCCCTTGGGGTGTCGGAGAAGTCGCCTGTGGACACACCGACGAGCACGGTGCACATCTCGTCCCGGACCGTCTCGGGCTGCAGGCCCGCGGCGTCCAAGGCCCGGCGGGCAGCGTCGGCCTGGTGCTCGCTCACCTCCACGAGCAGTGCGCCTCCCGGGCGCAGCCAGCGGGCGGCGCACGTCGCCGCACGGCGGATCACGTCGAGCCCGTCAGCTCCGCCGTCGAGCGCCGTGCGCGGCTCGTGGTCCCGGGCCTCGGACGGCAGGTGCCGCACCTCGTCGCTCGGGACGTACGGAGCGTTGCAGGCCAGGACGTCCACCTGTCCTTCCAGCGACCCAGGCAGTGCCTCGTCGAGGTCGCCGGTTGCCGTCGCACCCCTCGTGTTGCGTGCCGCCCACGACACCGCGACCGGGTCGATGTCGGTCGCCCAGGTCTGCGCGTCGGGCAGCGCTGCCTCCACAGCGGCGGTGACGGCTGCGGCCCCGCAGCAGAGCTCGACGAAGACGGCCGGCGTGCGGTCGATCGCGACCCGCGCCATCAGCTCGGTACGGCGACGCGGGACGAAGACGCCCGGCCCGACCGCCACCCGGAGGCCGGCGAACGCCACCCAACCGAGCAGGTGCTCCAGCGGTTCGCCCGCCACCCGACGGTCGATGAGCTCGCCGCCGCCGGCCTCGAGCAGCAGGCCGGCCTCCTCCTCGGCGAAGACGCAGCCGGCGGCCCG
>JAODNF010000043.1 GCA_025464915.1 Frankiales bacterium
TCTCGACGCGCACATCACCGACGACACCGAGCTGCTCCGAGCCGAGATCTCCGAGCGGGGCGGACGCCCCATCGAGGTGATCGAGGGACCCCTGATGGACGGCATGAACGTCGTCGGCGACCTCTTCGGATCGGGCAAGATGTTCCTTCCCCAGGTAGTGAAATCGGCGCGCGTGATGAAGCGCGCGGTCGCCCATCTGATCCCCTTCATCGAGGCGGAGAAGAAGCCCGGTGACGTGGAGACCAAGAAGGGCACCATCGTGATGGCGACGGTGAAGGGCGACGTCCACGACATCGGCAAGAACATTGTCGGCGTGGTCCTGCAGTGCAACAACTACGACGTCATCGACCTCGGCGTGATGGTGCCGGCGCAGAAGATCCTCGACGCCGCGAAGGAGCACGACGCCGACATCATCGGGCTGTCGGGCCTGATCACGCCCAGTCTCGACGAGATGGTCAACTTCGCCGCCGAGATGGAACGCCAGGGGCTCACCATCCCGCTGCTCATCGGCGGCGCCACGACCTCCCGCGCCCACACCGCCGTCAAGGTCGACAAGAAGTACGACGGCCCGGTCGTCTGGGTGAAGGACGCGTCCCGCTCGGTGCCCGTCGTCGCCGCGCTGCTGTCGGACGAGCAGCGCCCCGGCCTGCTCAGGGATCTGCAGGAGGACTACGACGGGCTGCGCGAGCGCTACGCCCAGCGCAGCGACGCCAAGGTGATCGTGCCGATCGACCAGGCCCGGGCCAACCGGACGCCGATCCACTGGGACGGGTACGTCCCCCCGCAGCCGGCCCAGCCCGGGGTCCAGGTCTTCACCGACTACCCGATCGCCGAGCTGCGCGACTACATCGACTGGCAGCCTTTCTTCAACGCGTGGGAGATGAAGGGCCGCTTCCCGGACATCCTCAACAACCCCGCCTCCGGCGAGGCCGCGCGCAAGCTCTACGACGACGCGCAGGAGATGCTCGACCGGATCATCGACGAGAAGTGGCTGACTGCCGCGGGCGTCATGGGCCTGTTCCCGGCGGCCGCGGTCGGCGACGACATCGTGGTCACCACGGAAGCGGGCGAGACCGTGCTGCACCAGGTGCGCCAGCAGACCGAGCACCGCGAGGGCATCCCGCACCGCTCCCTGGCCGACTTCGTCGCGCCGAAGCAGAGCGGTCTCCAGGACTGGGTCGGCGCGTTCGCCGTGACGGCCGGCCTCGGGTCCCAGGACAAGGTCAAGGAGTTCAAGGCCGCGCTCGACGACTACAGCGCCATCTTGCTGGAGGCCCTCGCCGACCGGCTGGCCGAGGCCTTCGCCGAGCGGCTGCACGAGCGGGTCCGCACCGAGATCTGGGGCTACCAGTCCGACGAGAAGCTCGACAACGAGGCCCTCATCAAGGAGCAGTACGTCGGGATCCGGCCGGCACCGGGCTACCCGGCGTGCCCGGAGCACACCGAGAAGCAGGTCATCTGGGACCTGCTGGACGTGCAGGCGACGACCGGCATCGAGCTGACCGAGAGCATGGCCATGTGGCCCGGCGCGGCGGTCAGCGGGCTGTACTTCAGCCACCCGCAGTCGCAGTACTTCGTGGTCGGGCGGCTCGGCCGCGACCAGGTCGAGGACTACGCCCGGCGCAAGGGCTGGACCGTGGCCGAGGCGGAGCGCTGGCTGGGGCCCAACCTGGGCTACCGAACGGACGACGAGTAGGCGGACCTGATACCGTCCAAGAAACGGACAAAAAGCAGTAAACCTCCCTAACCTGCCTCTTCGTGACCATGGCCAGGGAGGCCGAGAGGCAGTTACCTAGGGGTAGCAAGCGCCGACCACCGCAGTCGGCCACGCGGACCCTGTCCCGTCTGCGACGCGATGCTGCGCGCACGCCTGGTCAGGCCCGCACGGCCACTGCCCTGACCGACGGGCCGACGACCCATGCAGCACGTGCACCCGCGAACGCGGCGCCTGTTCGGCGCCGCCACCTCGCTGGCCCTCGGGGCCTCCGCCCTGCTGCACCTGCCGCACCTGCACTCTCACAAGGCTCCCCAGGCCGAGCCGGCGTCGACCCCGACGCCCGCCATGGCCGTCGCCGTGGGCGCCGAGTCCGTGCGCCTCGCGTCGCCCGTCCCGCGGCACCTGCAGAGGGCGGCGCGCTCCGCCATCAGGCGGGCCGCGACCGGCGCCATGCCCACGGGGAACGTGCCGGGCTGGCAGCAGTTCCTCGCCCAGGACTTCACGGGCAACGGGCTGCCGAAGGGCTGGGACAGCTACGCCGGCCGTCCCGGGGGCAACCCCAACGGCTGGTGGACCCACGCCCACGCGAGCGTCCGCGGCAAGGACCTGCACCTGGTGGGGGACTGGCAGCGTGGGACCTTCACCACCGGCGGTGTGATGGCGAGCGACTTCGCCAGCACCTACGGCAAGTACGAGGTGCGGTTCAAGCTCTCGAAGGCGCCCGGTGTCGCTTACGCGCTCCTGCTCTGGCCGGCCAACGGCAGCTGGCCGAGCGCCGGGGAGATCGACTTCGCGGAGGACGGCGGCGGCGACCGCGCGACGACCACGAGCACCCTGCACTACGGGGCCGCCAACACGCAGGTCCAGCGCACCGTGCGGGCCGACTTCACGCAGTACCAGACCGTCGGTGTCGAGTGGACCCCGGGCAAGCTGGTCTACACGCTCAACGGCAAGCGCTGGGCGACGGTCACCGGCGCCGAGGTGCCGACCGGCCCGATGCGCCTCGCGATGCAGCTGGAGGCAGGCAAGGGCACCCGCTGGTCGCCGGCGCCGTCGAAGGCCACGCCGAGCACGGTCGACATGGTCGTCGACTGGGTCGTCGGCTACCGCCGGGCGGCCTGAGCGGCCCCGCGCCTGGCCCTGCGCCTGGCCCGGAGGTACAGCACGGGGCCGTGCAGCATCCCGACCCGCTCGCGCTTCAGCAGCGCCGGGTCGATGCCCGCGTCCAGCGACGCGGTCGCACGGCGCTGGTGGTAGCGCAGCCCGCGCACTGCCGATCGGGTCATGTGCCGGAAGCCCCGGGCCGTGAGCGCGTGCTTGAGCAGATAGGCGGTGAGCCCGCTGCCGTACCCGTAGAGCTGGTCGCTCAGCGACTCGAGGTCGCGCCGGTGCCGGTGCCACACGACGGCCGACGGCTCGTACGCGATCGTCCAGCCGCCGTTCAGCGTGCGCACCCACCAGTCCAGGTCCTCGCCGCCACGGGTGAGGGCACCGGCGCCGAGCGCCTCGTCGAAGGCGCCCAGGTCGTCGTACGCCGCCCGTGACACGGCGAAGTTGGCGCCCGTGCCGACCATGCCCGCGGCGTACGGGTAGAGCACCGAGTCACCGCGGTGGGACGCCAGGTCGTAGAGCCGCCGGGTGGTCGAGGACGACCAGTGCACCTTGGCGTCGAAGAAGTGCTGGGGAGCGGTCTCGAGCTCGGCCGAGGGCACCAGGCCCGTCACGCAGCCGACCCGGCTGCTGCGGGTGAAGCCGCGGAGCAGGCCGTCGAGCCACAGCGGGTCGACGACGACGTCGTCGTCGGTGAAGGCGATGACCTCGCCCGTCGCGGCCCGGGCACCCGTGTTGCGGGCCACCGACAGGCCCGGCCGCGCCTCGAGCAGGTAACGGACACGAGGGTCGGCGACCTCGTCGACGACGGTGCGGGTCGCGTCGGTGCGAGGGGCGTTGTCGACCACCACGACGTCCACGTCGGGCCCGGCGGCGGCGAGCACGGAGCCCAGCGCCAGCCGCAGCGACTCCGCGCGGTCGCGCGTGCAGATCACCACCGACACCGAGGCGGGGAGCGGTTGCGGCCCCGGCGCCTGGCAAGCCCAGTCCTGGCCGAGGTCGTGCGGCCCCGTGATCCCGTCCTGCTCGAGATGCGCAGCGAGGCCGAGGCGCTCCGCGCCCTCGAGAACTGCCGCGCCCTGCACCGTGCCACCCACGGGGGCGACGTCCACGAGCCCCAGCGGCGTGCCGTGCAGGCGGACCAGCACCTTGGCCCGGTCGTGGTCGGCGCAGTCGAGGTCCTGCGTGGGCTCGGAGAGCTCGACCTCGAGGACCTTCGTGGGAACGGTCACGTGACGCGGCCCGAGGTGCGGGCGCTGAGGTACCCGGCGGCCGTGGTGAGCAGCCCGAGGACGACGCAGCAGGCCCGGGCCGCCCCTGCCAGGTCGCCGCGTCCGACCGCCGCGAGGTGCCGCAGGACGCCCACGGGCAGCGTGCGGGTCGCGTACGCACGCTCGGACGCGAGCCCCTGCTGGGTCCCGACGAGCGTGGACAGCACAGCCTTGGACCGCCCCTCGTGCCAGCAGCGGGACCGGAAGTACGCGAGCTTCTGCCGGTCGCGCGGGACCAGGTGGTGCACGGTTCCGCCCGCGGCCCGCAGCACCCGGGCGGTCGGGTCGTTCTGGGCGAGACGAATGGCGATCTCGGTCTCCTCGCAGCCGACGGGCAGCGTGCCGACCCGTCCGACCAGCTCGGAGAAGCCGCCTACCGCCACCAGGGGAGCGCGGCGCAGCGCCATGCTCGCGCCGATCGGGTTGCGCACCTGCGCGCCGCCCTCGGGGAGCCCGACGTAGTCGCAGCCGACGACCCAGCCGAACTCCGGCGGGAACCAGCGCGGCGCACGGCCGCCCTCCCAGGCGGGGTCGACGCGGCCGGCGACGCCCAGCACGTCGCCCGCGGCGAACGGCGCGCGCAGCGACTCGAGCCAGCCCTCGCCGGGTGTCGCGTCGTCGTCGAGGAAGGCGACGAGATCGCCCGTCGCGTGGTCGACGCCGGTGTTGCGGGCGCCCGAGAGCCCCTGGCCGTGCGTGTTCGCCTCGACCCGGCAGCCCTCGAACTGCGCTTGTGCGCGGGCGAGCACGCCGGCGGCGTGGTCGACCACGACCAGCAGCTCGTCGCCGTCCTTCAGCTGTCCCAGGACCGCTGCCACCCCCGCCGAGAGCTCGGTCCAGCGGCGCTCCGTGTAGGTGCAGATCACCACGGACACCGACAGCACCGGCGTCGGCTGGGTCACTCTGTCACTCCTGTCACGGGCGTCTCTCGGGGACACGGCACATCAACACGAGGATCAGTCTCGCCGATCCAGGAAGTGTCCGGTTGCCGACCCACAGGGTGTGCGATCGCCGGGGTGCTGAGAGGGTGGTCCTC
>JAODNF010000048.1 GCA_025464915.1 Frankiales bacterium
CCGCCGCGCGCGCGGCGGCCGACCACGTCACCTCCGGCAAGGCGCCGTCGGACGCCGCGGCCACCGCGATGCACTGGGCCTTCCAGGAGATCGGCGTCCCCTACTCCTGGGGTGGCGGCGACGAGAACGGCCCGACGTACGGCTTCGCCCAGGGCGCCGGCACCAAGGGCTTCGACTGCAGCGGGCTGACGCTGTTCGCCTATGCCCACGCCGGCATCCACCTCGACCACTACACGGGCTCGCAGTGGGGCCAGGGCAGGCGCATCAGCAGCCGGGGCGACCTGCAGCCCGGGGACCTGATGTTCTTCGCCTACGACACCTCGGACACCTCGACGATCCACCACGTCGCGATGTACATCGGCAACGGCAAGATGATCGAGGCGCCCTACACCGGCGAGGTCGTCCGGGTGACGTCCTACGACCGCAGCGACTTCATCGGCGGCACCCGACCCTGGGCCTAGCCCAACGTCCTAGCAAGCGGCGCCTCACACAGGCTCAGGAAAAAGGACGCAACGCTAGGGCTGGTAGACGCGCACCCGGTCCTCGGTGCGGGCGGTGAGCCGGCCCTGGACGACGAGCAGGTCGAGGTGCGCGGCGGTCTCGAAGGTCGCCAGCATGCCGTTGAAGGGGTCGAGGTCCTCGACCCGGTGCTCGCGGCGGGTCCAGCGGAGCTCACCCGCGACCTCGTACGCCGTCCGGGCACCGCCCACGACGGCCGCGAGGGTCTGGTCGAGCCGCCTGCCGTGGTGCGCCAGCAGCTCGTCGACACGGGCGTGCGCCGAGTCCGTCACGGGACCGTGGGCGGGCAACAGCCGGGCGTCCGGCCGCTGCCGGACGATCCGCAGGGAGTCGAGGAACGCGCCGAGCGGGTTCTCCATCAGCACCGGCTCGAACCCGATGGACGGTGTGATCGTGGGCAGCACGTGGTCGCCGGCGAACAGCAGGCCGCCGACGTTGTCGTAGAAGACCAGGTGCCCGCGGGTGTGCCCTGGCGTCTCCACCGCGTCGAGCACCCGGGGCCCGAGGTCGATCGGGCCGGGTGAGAGCCAGGTGTCGGGCGACTCCCACTGCTTGTTGTCCGGCTTCGCACCGCCGATCCAGCTCCGGATCTGCTTGGCCAGCTCGTGGGCGCCACAGGCCTCCAGGCCGTCGATCTGGGCGGTGAAGCCGTGCCGGGTGCCCTCCTGCAGCAGGTCCATCGTCGGCTTCTCGCCGAGCCCGAGACCGATGTGGGACCCGACCTCGCGACGGATGGCGACGGCCTGCGTGTAGTGGTCGCGGTGGACGTGCGTCACCAGGAACCGCCGCACGTCGCCCATCTCGTACCCGATGGTCGTGAGCGCCTTCCCGAACAGCTCACGGCTCTCCGGGATGGCCCAGCCGCCGTCGACGCAGACGAGCCCGTCGGGTGTGACGACGACGTAGACGTTCACCGCGCGCAGGCCGTCGTTGGGCAGCGGGAGCGGCACCCGCCACACGTCGTCGGCGACCTCGAAGGCGCCGGGCTCGACCCAGGGCAGGTCGCTGGTGCTCGTCAACGCTTGCTCTTCTGCGCAGCCGCCATCTTCTCGGTGATGTCGCCGACCAGGCCGAGGCGCTGGAGCCGACCGGCAAGGTTGGGCGCCATGCCGCCGATCTTGGACAGCAGCCGGTCGGGATAGGGCGCGACCAGCACCTCCGCGCGGTTTGCGTGCAGTGCCTCGAGGACCGCAGCCGCCACCTGCTGCGGGCTGCGGGTGCCGAAGCCGGGCGGCGGCTGCAGACCGGTGTCGGCGAACATCCCGGCGTCGCTGATGAAGCCGGGCAGCACCGCGCTGACCGCCACGCCGGTGCCGTGCAGCTCGTCGTGCAGGGCGAGCGCGAAGCCGCGCAACCCGAACTTGGTGGCGTTGTAGATGGAGCTGCGGGCGGTCGCCGCGAGCCCGCTCAGGGAGCTGATGAACACCAGCCCGCCGCTTCCCCGCGCCACCATCCGCGGGGCGAGGGCGTGGGCCAGCACGATGGGCGCCCGGAAGTTCACCTCGAGTCCGCGGTCCAGCTCGGCGTCGGAGTACTCCGACAGCTCGCCCGACCCGGGCAGGGCCGCGTTGGCGACCAGGACGTCGACCTCGCCGGCCTCCTCGAGCAGCCGCGTCACGTCGGCACGGACCGACAGGTCGGCCACGACGACCCGACCGCTGACCCGCTCCGCGAGCGCCTCGAGCTCGGAGGCGCGACGGCCCGACAGGACGAGCTTGGCGCCCTCCTTGGCGAACGCCTCCGCGATCGCCTGCCCTATCCCCCCGCTGGCTCCGGTGACGAGAACGGTCCTGCCTGCGAGATCCATGCAGTCAGTGTGGCGCAGCCATCAGCCGGGCCGGCAGGCCGCCCTCGGGTCGCAGGGTCACCGCTGCGTGCAGCTTGGGGTCGCGCAGCGACTGCGGCGCCCAGTGCCGGGCGAGCCGGGCCAGCACGAGCACGGCCTCGGCCCAGGCGAACGACTCCCCGATGCACTGCCGGGTTCCCGCGCCGAAGGGGAACCACGCGCCCCGCGGCTGGCCAGGCGCGTCCTCGTCGAAGCGGCCGTCCACCAGCCAGCGGGTCGGGTCGAAGGTCTCCGGGTCCCGCCACCACCGCGGGTCGCGGTGCAGGGCGTACTGGCTGGCCACCACGATCGACCCGCGCGGGATGACGTACCCGTCGAGGACGAGGTCCTCCGTGACCTCCCGCTCCAGGATCCACGCGGGCGGGTACAGCCGCATCCCCTCGGCGATGCACGCGGTGGTGAACGGCAGGTCCCGCAGCCCGGCGTAGGTCGGCTCGGTGCCGACCACCTCCTGACGGAGCAGGGCGGCGACCTTCGGGCTACGCGACAGCAGGTGCCAGGTCCAGGTGAGGGAGTTCGCCGTCGTCTCGTGCCCCGCGAGCATCAGGGTCATGGCCTCCGCCCGGACCTCGTCCTCGGAGAGGCTCTCCAGCAGCCCGCTGACGACGTCGTCGCCGCGGTGCTCCTGCGCCCGGCGGACGAGCCGCTCGACGACCCCGTCGAGGGCCGCCTTGGCCCCCCACATCCGGCGGAACACCGGCAGCGGGATCTGCAGCAGCCGCTCGCCTCCGGGCACGAGGGTCTTCTCCCAGCCGCTCATGGCGAGCTCGAGCGAGCGGTAGACGTCCTCGGCCTGCTCCCCGAGGTCCGCCCCGAACAGCGCCTGCCCCACGATCTGCAGGGTCAGCGCCGACATCTCCTGGGCGAGGTCGATCTCGGTGCCCGGGCGCAGTGCCGCCCAACGCCGGTCGAGGGCGTCCGTCGCGGACACCATGACCTCGGCGTACCCGGCGATCCGGCTGTGGTGGAAGCTCGGGTTCACCAGCCGGCGCCGGGGCTTGTGCGGCGCGTTGCGCAGCGTCAGCAACCCCTCGCCCATGAGCACGCCGGCGCTGAGCAGCGCCGGGCCCTTCTCGACCGCCTTGGCCTGCACGACGAGCAGCTCCCGGACCAGGTCCGGGTGGCTGACCAGGAAGGCCTGCTGCTTGGCCGTGCCGATCGAGGCGATCCGCGGGTAGTCGCGCCCGAGCTCCTGCATCCGCAGGGGTGGCAGGTCGCGCCGGACGAGCGTGGAGAGCATCCGCACGATCCCGACCGGTCCCATCGACGGCCCGGGCGGTCGGGTGCGCGTGGGTGCGGTCATGCCGCCGTTCTACACCGTCAGGCGGCTGCAGCCACCAGGTCGGTCACCGACACCCGCTGGGCGGGCAGCGTCACGACCCGGACGGAGGCGGGGCGAGGGGCGGGTACGACGGCGACCGGCGCAGCCGGTCGGCTGACCAGCGCGAGGGCGGCCTGCCCGAAGTCGTCCGTCGCGGTGAAGGCCGCGACCATGACAGGCTCGACGACCTGCTCCACCCAGTCCGGCCAGCGCAGCAGGCCCACGTCGTAGGTCGCGTCCTCGGCCTCGGTGCCGGGAACGTGCTCGACCCGGCCGCAGACCTGGCAGGCGTAGGACAGGGTCCGGTCCTCCGGTCCGGCGCCGGCCAGCCAGGAGCGCAGCCCGTGCGGGCCGCTCGAGACGAGCAGGAGCGGCTGCTCCACGGGGCAGGCGGCGCAGAAGCCGGTCCAGCGGGCGATGACGCGATGCGAGGGCATGCACAGAGCATGCAGCTGATTACACAGCGTGACCATGGCCGAATCGGGTCATTCGGGGACTAGTCCGGACCACTCGAACGGGTGGTCAGGCGGAGCGGGCCGCCCGCGCGGCTGCGATCACCTTGGCGTTGTCCCCGGGAAGCCCGACCGTGACCCGGCAGCCCTCACCGCTGAAGCAGCGGACCAGCACGCCGTGCTCCTCGAACACCCGCGACAGCGCATCGGCCTCGGGGGTCGGGAACCACACGAAGTTGCCCTGGGTCGGCGGGATGTCCCAGCCGAGGTCGAGCAGCTCCTTGCGCAGCGGCTCCCGCAGCTCGACGACGCTCGCGACCTGGGCGAGCAGCCGTTCCTCCACGTCCAGGGACGCGAGCGCCGCGGCCTGGGCGGCGATGGTCACGGAGAACGGCAGGTGCACCTGGCGCAGCGCACCCGCGATCTCGGGCGTGGACACGGCGTAGCCGACCCGCAGCCCCGCCAGTCCGTAGGCCTTGGAGAACGTCCGGACGACCACCAGGTTGGGGTGCTCGTCGAGCAGGGTGAAGGTGTTGACCACGGCCGGGTCGTCGACGAACTCGAAGTAGGCCTCGTCGACCACGACGAGCACGTCGCCAGGGACCGTGGCCAGGAAGTCGACGACGTCGCTCTGCGTCAGCGCCGTCCCGGTCGGGTTGTTGGGGCTGCACAGCAGCACCAGCCGGGTCCGGTCGGTGACGGCGGCGGCCATCGCCGGCAGGTCGAGCGCCTGGTCCTTCAGGGGGACCTTCACCGCGGTCGCCCCGGCGATGGCCGTGAACCCCGGGTAGGCCTCGAAGGAGCGCCAGCCGAAGACGACTTCCTGGCCGGCGTCGCAGCTGATCTCGACGAGCTCCTGCACGATCTGGTTCGACCCGCAGCCCACAGCGACCCGCGACGGGTCGACCCCGTGCTTGGCCGCCAACCGCTCGGTCAGCACGGTGACCGAGGGATCGGGGTAGCGGTTGCTGTCGGTCACCGCCGCCGTGATGGCCGCCGTCACCTCGGGCAGCAGCGGGTACGGCATCTCGTTGCTCGCGAGCCGGCTCAGGACCTGGCCGGCGGCCGGCCGCCGGCCCGGCTTGTAGACCGGTACCGAGGACAGGACGGGACGCAGGCGCGGGGTGCTCACAGCCCTCAGGCTACGGGCGCAGCTGGTGCAGCCGCGCGTGGTCATGCGCGGTCGCGTCGGCCCCGGCGAGGCACAGCTTGCGGACCGCGGCCGCGAAGGGGTCGACGTCGAGACGCGCGAGCCAGCTGGCGTCGAGCTGCCGGGTCGTCGGCACCTTCGCCGGGGACTCGTCGAACTGCATGATGTCGATGCCGGAGTGGTAGTCGACGCTCCAGACCGTGCTGGTCCCCGGGATCCAGTAGGCCGCGGAGGTGGCGCCGCGGCGCGGCTGGAAGAAGCCGACCTGCGAGATCACGCCGTTGCGGGGGTTCACCTTCAGGAAGCGGGTGCCGTGCTCGTACCAGCCGGCGGCGACCAGGATCGAGCCGTCCTTCGCGTCGCGCTGCGTGAACCAGTGACCCGAGCAGCCCAGCACGTTGAAGGCCGGGTCCTGGCCACCGACGCTGTTGGACAGCGGCCGGAGGACGTCCAGCTGCTTCATCGGGGCGCCGCGGTCGAAGTTGGCCATGCTCCACGTGGAGAAGGCGCCGTTGCTGCCGTTGCACTGGTACTCGAAGTTGGTCTCGCCCTCACCGAGCAGCAGCTCGCCGGGCCGCAGCGGACCGGTGCCCTTGTCACCGGCGGGCCGCGGGTCCCACCTGTTGGCGCGCGGGCGGATGTTGTTGTGCTGGTACTGGGTGTGCTTCGTGACCGTGCCGGTCGTCAGGAGCTTGAGGTGGAGCGGGTCCGGGTGCAGCGTGAAGACCGTCAGCGGCGAGGTGTCGGCGATCCAGACCCCGTCGGCGTCGCGGTGCAGGTTGTGGCCGGCGCGGACGTTCAGCAGGTTCCCCCACTCGAGCCTGCTGGCGACCTCCTTCGGGTGCGCGTGGTCGCGCACGTCGTAGGTCTGGCCCTCCGAGCCGAACAGGTAGTGGCAGGCCGTGTCGGCGCACTCGACGGTGTGCGCACCGCCAGGTATGAGGGAGCCGACGATGCGCGGCAGGGCCGGGTTGCTCACGTCGACGACGTGCAGGTAGAGCGTGCCCTCGAAC